>CALVQO010000001.1 GCA_944358145.1 uncultured Bacilli bacterium
AATTACAAAATAAATAAAAAACCAGATTCTTTCTGGCTTTGCGAGATATTTTTAAATAACAACTGTCAAACTTGGGTATTAATTCGTTATTACTAATAATGTTTGTATTAATTAGTTCATTACTAATTGTACTATTATTAGTTTTATAGGAAAAAATAATGCAGTTGTTTGCTATACTAATTAATATCTTTTTCACATTATTCACCACTAATATAATAACATATCTTGACATTTTTTTAAATAATTTTAAAAAAGATATTTATTTTTTACATTTTTATGATATAATTAGGTCATAATAGTAGTGAAGGAAGAGGTTGTTATGAAGAAATTAATTATGATAGTTAGTGTTTTAGCGGCTACTCTTTTAGTTTTTCCGGTACGTGTAGAAGCTGTAGAACAATCAGGTTCTTATGATGCTCCAGCGTATGGTACAGTTGAATATGAGTGGGAATACGAAAATGAAGAGAATGGTGAAAAAATTTGGAGGTTTTATTTAACTCCAAATCATGATATTACTTATCTTTATCTTGAATTAGTTCCTGTTAATGTTGAGGTTACTTCTGTAGAAGGTAGTAATGTCTTTGCTTTAGCTAATCATTCAGGCTCTAATGTTTTTTTAGAGGCTGCAGGTGGAGTTAGCAGTGGAGAAAGAGTATTAATTATGACAGTTAGAACTACAGATGCTGAAGGTGCAGATGAACATTGTGAGTTGAATATCAGTTTCCTTAATTTAAATTGTAGTGTAAGTATTCCTGGATATTATTTTGATAATGATGGTAATCCTATTACTCAAGAAGAATATAATCAAGTTTGTGGAAATACAACACCTGAGGAGCCTGAGACTCCTGGAGATGTTCCTAATTCACCTGAAACTGGTAGTGTAGTTCCTTATATTGCTATTGGTGGAGGTATACTTGCTATCATAGTTGTATATTTATTTAGTAGAAAATCTAATAAAGTTTATAAAATATAGTAAAAAGCACTAAATGTGCTTTTTTTATTTGAAACATACATTAATTTATGGTATAGTTAATGTCAAGAGGTGAAGGTAATGCGAGAATTTACGGAACAAGAACAAGTTCGAAGAGACAAATTAGAAAAAATTAGAGATATGGGTATTGATCCATTTGGTCATCGTTTTGAAGTGACTGATTTTTCAGAGGATATTAAGAAAAAATATGCTGGTTTTACTCATGATGAATTAGAAGAAAAAAAGCCAATGGTTAAAGTTGCTGGAAGAATTATGTTTATTAGAAAGATGGGAAAGGCAAGTTTCTTTTCTTTAAAAGATAAATTTGGCAATATTCAAGTATATATTTCTATTAATGATATTGGGGAAGATGCCTATTCTTTATTTAAAAGTGCTGATATTGGTGATATTGTTGGTGTTAGTGGTAGAGTTATGCTTACTCAAACTGGTGAAATTACCATTAAGTGTTTAGAATATACTCATTTAGTAAAAGCTTTAAGACCACTTCCTGAAAAATATCATGGATTAAGTGATGTAGAAGAACGTTTTAGAAGAAGATATGTTGATTTAATTATGAATGATGATGCAAGACGTGTAGCTTTTGCTAGACCTAAAATTATTCGTTCTATTCAACATTATTTAGATAATTTAGGATATGTAGAAGTAGAAACTCCTATTTTGGGAACTATTTTGGGTGGTGCTGCAGCTAGACCATTTATTACTCATCATAATGCTCAAAATATTGATATGTATTTACGTATTGCTACAGAGTTAAATTTAAAAAGACTTTTAGTTGGTGGTATGGATGCTGTTTATGAAATTGGTAGAATATTTAGAAATGAAGGTATGGATAAAAAGCATAATCCAGAGTTTACCACTATAGAATTATATAAAGCATTCTCTGATTTAGAGGGGATGATGGATATTACAGAAGGAATTATTAGTACATGTGCAATGGAGCTTAATGGTACTTATGAAGTAGATTTTTTAGGACACCATATTAGTTTAGCTCCTGGTTTTAGAAGAGCTCATATGGTTGATTTAATTAAAGAGCAAACTGGTATTAATTTTTTTGAAGTTAAAAGTGTTGAAGAAGCAAGAAAACTTGCTATAGAACATAATGTTGAACTTGAAGAACATTTTGAATTTGGTCATATCGTTAATGCATTCTTTGAGAAGTATGTTGAAGATACGATTATTGAACCAACTTTTGTATTTGGTCATCCAATTGAAATTAGTCCACTTGCTAAAAAAGATCCTAATGATCCTAGATTTACCCAAAGATTTGAACTCTTTATTATTGGTAGTGAGTATGCTAATGCATTTACGGAGTTAAATGATCCAATTGATCAATATGAAAGATTTGAAAATCAATTAAAAGAAAGAGAACTTGGTAATGAAGAAGCAAATGATATGGATATTGATTTTGTTGAAGCATTAGAGTATGGTATGCCTCCTGCTGGTGGTATGGGTATGGGAATAGATCGTTTAGTTATGCTTCTTACAGGTAGTGAGACTATTCGTGAAGTTATTTTGTTCCCACTTATGAAGCCTAGAGATTAAGAATGATTAAGTTCATTCTTTTTTTTAAGAAAATTTTATAAAAAATTTCTATTTCATAAAATTTTCACATAAAAACGACAAGTTTTTCTTTTTTTTTAAAATAATTTGTATTATAATCATGTTTAGGAGGGAATTTATGAAGAAAAAAGAAAAGAGATATGGTCTTTTAAAGGGTGTATTAATTCTTGTTATACTTGCATTTGTTCTTACTTGGGTTATTCCTGCAGGTGGGTATACTTCATCTGGTTTTACTGAAACAGGAATGGCTAGATTAGGACTTTATGATGTTGCATATTCAATTTATTATGCATTCTCATTTGCAGTTGACAAAATTGTACTGTTACTTGCTATAGGTGCTTTTTATGGAGTACTTACTAGAACACAAGGCTATGAAAGAATCGTATCTGGTATTGCAAGTAGAATTAAACATAAGAAAGTGGCAGTTGTTGTTATTTCTGTTATCTTAGCAGCTTTAACTAGTTTACTTACTCAAACCTTTGTTGTTTTAATTTTTGTTCCATTTATTATTTCTATATTAAATCGAATGAAATTAGATAAAATGACAATTTTAGCTACAACATTTGGTTCTATTTTAGTTGGTATTATGGGAGCTACTTATGGAACAGATGGCGTTAGTATGTTTAACTATTATTTAGGTTTTACTACTACTACTGCAACTGATTTACCATATTCTATACCACCAGCACTTTTAGTTCGGGCAGGTATTTTACTCATTGGGTTAGTCTTATTTAATTTCTTTACTTTAGCACATATGAGTAAAGTAGATAAGAAAGCTCAAAGTGTTGATTTGTTTGAAGTAGAAGTAGCAGAGGATAGAACTAAGAAAACAAAAACAATGATTCCAATTATTGTTGTTGGGGTAGTATTGTTTGCTTTAGTCATCTTAGGATTCATTAATTGGAGTGATAATTTTGGAATTGAAGCTTTTAATGATTTCCATGATTTTATTACTACTGATATTCGAATTGAAGGATCTACTGAATCTAGTGATGATTTCTTTATTTTCCAAGATTTACTTGGTACACAAATGAGTGCTTTAGGTACTTGGAATAATATTACTATTAGTTCAATATTGATCTTATTTACAGTTATTTTGGCTTTATGTTATCGTTTTAAATTTAGTGAATTTATTGATAGTATAAAGCATGGTGCTAAAAAGATGTTTCTTCCATCTGTTTGTATTGTTGGAGCATATCTACTCATGATTGTTGTTTATCAATCAACCTTTTTAGCAACAATTGTAAATAGAATTCTTACTTTAACTGATAGCTTTAATATAGCTACGATGACACTTTCTGCTTTAATCTTAAATATTTTCCATACTGATTTAGGATTTACAGGTTGGGTTATTGGAGCGTATTTACCAGTAGAGTATGCTGATTATATGAATCCGGTTTATACTATGTTTACTTCTTTATATGGATTTGTTCAATTTTTTATTCCTACAAGTATGATATTAGGAGTTGGACTTCTTTCTTTAAAAGTTAAATATAGTGACTGGTTAAAATATATTTGGCGTTTCTTAGTAGGTATGTTTATTTGTTTACTTGTAATATTTATTCTTATGACTATAATTTAAAAGGGAGCTTTTATGCTTCTTTTTTCTTTCTTTATATTGAAAATATAAGAAAATCATGTTATAATTTGAATTATGAGGTTGGTGTTATACTATGAGTAAATTTAAAGTTTTAATTTTTACCCTGGTTTTATTCTTTGCTAGTACAACTTATGCTCATGCTGCATGTGATGCAAATGAATTAAATACACTTAGGGGTGTTGCATCTAATGTTAGAGTAAGTTATGAAGAGATGAGAGAACCACTTGATCCTTCAGAATATACTCCACCAGATGGAACAAGTTCAGATGATTATACTGCCTATTATACGTTCTTTCGAGTTTATATTACAAATTTAACAGAAGATATTTATGTAGAAGTACGTAATAGTGCTACAGGAGAGACAACTACTTATACTTATGATCAAAGTGATAATGGAACAATTACTTTTGATTGGGAAGAAATTACGGTAATGGTTAATTATACGATTACAGTATATAGTTCAAGTAATACTAATTGCCCTGATACAGAATTATATACGTTGTATTTGACTACTCCTAGATTTAATCAATATAGTACTTATGATTTGTGTGAGGGAGCAGAAGATTTCTATTTGTGTTATGAGTATTTGTCAGTTGAAGATGTTTCTTTTGGAGAGTTTGTCGAATTAGTTGAACGTTATAAAGCTGGACAAATTGATGATGGTAGTAACGTGGAAGAACCTGATGATGGAGGTAATGGGTTTATTGCATTTTTGGGTGATCATTATATAGCAATTATTATTATTGCTGTAGTGGTTATTGCTGTGGGGGTTACTGTAACGGTGATAATAGTGAAAAAGCAAAGGAGAAGAGTAGTATGAAGAAAATACTAAAAAGTATTAGCTTATTTGCTATTACAATTATGGCTGGCTGTTTATTTATCAGTCATGTAAATGCTGAGACTAGATATGGATCTGTTCATACAAGTGGTGTTACACCAGGATCAACAACAACAACAAAGACTTCTACTCATCAGCCACTTCAAGATTTAGGACAAATTGTTATTAAAAAAGAAAATGGCGAAGTTACAGAATATCGTGGTTCCATGCCGTTTTATATTCATAGTGAAAGCGGAACTGGGTTACCATTTTACTGTTTAGATGCTAACTTAAATGGTTTTGGTACATTAAAGGCTACAAGATTTTTACTAGGTGATTTTGAAGATAATGTTTATTCTTATGACTTAGCAGTAATGCATGTTATGTTATCTGATGCTAGTTATGAAATTAAGAGTTTAGTTATTCGTACTTTAACTGCTACATGGAATCACGGCAGAAGTGGTTCTGGTGTAGGGGTTACAGAGGATTCAATGGCTCTTACTAGTGCATATTATGGAATTGCTTATGACTGGATTACTTCTGATAGTGGTATTAGAGCTAGTTATGATACTATTGCTGGTAGTTTTTCATCAGGAATTATTAGTACTTTAAGTTCTCTAAGTAGTAGAAGTAAAGGTTATACCTTTAATGATGCGATGGTTGGAAGAGATCAAGCTAAACAATTATTTGCAGAAGCTTTAGAAATTGCTGCTGAATATTTGTCAGGTGATGGAACTACTCAAGTAGTAGAAGAACCTGCTTCTTCTTGGTCTACTTATCAAGTTGAAGAAAGAGAATATGGTGAATATCATTCTTTCCAAACTACACAAACATTTACTTTAAAGAATTTTACTAATGATGGAAATGCCTCATTTGTTATTGATACTTTAGAGTATGAAGAGGCTTTGGAAGATCTTGGTGTTATTGATCAACCTAGAATTGTTGGAATTAAAATTAATGGTACAGATTACACAAATAATTGGGGTTCTTTTTATGGGGCTATAGGTCAGAACCTTTTAGAACCATTAAATAGTTCCAATGCTATTACTGATGAAATTACTATTGAAATTACTATTGAGTTTTTTGGGGCTACTAATGTCCCAGAAGAATTACAAGGTACATATGGTAATTTGAATTGTGGTCAACAACCAATGAAATGGCATATGGATTATACTTATAATGATACGGGATTAAATGGTGAATATAGTAACTATTTAGGTGTTGTTTGGGAAGCTACAAGAAATGATAGCGATTCTGAACATCAAAGATTTGTAAGTATTGAACCAATTGATAATGCTGAAGAAAATGAAGGCGTTTCAGATTCTGTTAATGGTGAAGTATCATTAATTGATGGATGTAATTGTGATGATTTAGTAGATGCATGTATAGCTTCTGGAAGTCTTGATAGTGAAGAATGTGATGAATTATTTGAAGCTGACTGTGGTGAATGTGATGAGCTTTATGTTGAATGCAAACTTGGCGATCGAACAGCTTGTGATACTTACAGAGAAACATGTAGTGCTAAATGTGAAAGTGATGTTTCAACGTTTGAATGTTGTACTGCTGATGGACAATGGTTAGAGATTTCTCAATCTGATAATATAGATGCTTATATTCATGGACCTGATGAGCCAACTATGTGTTTTGTTAATAAAGTGGATAATCAAAAAGACGAAGAAGATGGTTATCTTGATGCTGAAGGTATAAAAGATGATGTAGATAATTCTTATACAGAAATTAAGGGTAAGAAATATTGCTTAGTTTCTTGTAAAGAAGATTATAATATGTCTATGCCTGCCGCTAAACTTGTAAATGCAGGTAGATACTTTACTTTTAACGCTGCAATAGATGGTACTAAGACATGTTATACTAATACAATTGATAGAGAATTATATAACGAAGATATCATTGAAATTCAAAAGAGAATATATACTGCATATAATGGATATATTAGATATTGGACTGCTCTGAATCAGGGACATCCGCATAGTGAAGAGCTTGAGGAAATCGTTACTAGTTGTACTCCAAATTGTAACAGAAATACTGAAACAACGGGTCAGTATATTCCTGGCGCTACTACTGATCCATTTGATTATGTTATTTATGAACCTGATTTTGATGAAAATACTGGTCAAGTAACTAGTTTAAATCCTCAGAAAGTTACTGGTGACGTAATTTCTCAGGATTCTAAAGTTACGCCTAATACTAATGGGCCAATTTCATGTCCGTATAAATATCTGGGTCCAGATGGAAAGGAACATACAGGACATCGTGATAAAAGTTGTACTTGGTATAGTTATGAGGAGTATACTGGTGAAGATTTAAGAACTGATTTAGAAAAAGAAATGAATGGTTATAAAACAGCTCTTGAAACTGCTTTGGCTGATTATAAAGCTGCAATTGAAGAGTATAATTCATGTTCTGAGTGGAGTTCTGAAATAAAATATAAACCTGATGTTTATTATGATTATGAAGAGGATTATTTAGCTGACCATTATAATAATCGTGGAGAAATGGATCCAACTGTTGAAAGTAAAAATAATTCTGAATGGTACTGTAATGGTAATTTTACTTCTTTTGTTGATTATGGTAAAATTAATAACGAATATGATCAATGTAATAATTCTACTGGATATCAAACTCATGAAATGACTTATATAATTTGTGATCCTGATAAGAGGGAATGTAAAGAAGATAAAAAACAGATGTCAGATGCTACTTATAAGAAGGTTACTTCTCAAATAAGCGTAACCTATAAACCAGCTACAATGTTCTATAATGAATATCCTAGTGGAATGGTTGGACCTATTGATGATATGCCAGATCAGAATGCTATACCAATTGAAAATGCTTTACCTGTTGCTCTTGATACAGCTCGTGGTATTTATGAATATTCAGTTCATGTTAATAACTTGGGTGAGTATTATGATACTGACGATGTAGGACGTTTAGTTGGTGGTAGTGGCCGTCAAGATGCTGTTGTTAATGATGGTTCATTTGATGTATATCTTGGTGATGATGGCTCTATTCAATATATGTGTGCTTATCTAGTTAATATGGGAACTATGGATGAAGACTTTAATATTGTTTGTGACTGGGATAATTGTGAAGATGGTGACTGTACATCTAATTGTGTTGGTCCAAACTGTGAAACTGGTGATGAAGAATGTTATGGTGAAGACTGTGTGTCTAAGTGTATTGGCGCTGGATGTATATACGATTCATATGCAGGTTCATCATTACTTGAAAGAGTTATATCTTTAAATAATTTATTCCCTAATGGAACTGATTCTTATAACTGGAATCGTGAAGTAAATGAAAAGGCTGCTGAAACTATTGATCAAATAGAGGATGCTGGAAATGCTATTTATGATGAAGAACCAATTTTAAGTGTTACTATATCACCAAGTACTGCTAGAGAGATTAAAGCTTATAATGATGATGCTGAAAGCGATGGTGGATATTCAAATTCTACATTGATCTGTGAATCTGTTGGTGGATATGATATGATTGGATGTTATAGTACATTTATTGATGATTTAATTGATGGTGTATATGGCTCTGATATTATTAATGATCGAAGTTTGATTATGGGCGGAAGCTATCGTAGCAATAGTAGTAATTATTTCAAATTATGGGATGGTACAATAGATGCAGAAAGCATGCTTGGACCATCTTGGTATTAGGAAAGAGGTGCTGTAGAAAATGACGCAATCTTCATATTGGGGTTATTGGTTAATTACTTTTGGTGTTGCCATTGTAGGTTTAATGATTTCAGTACAAGGAATTACTACTAATACCACCCAAGATAGTTATGCGATAAGAGAAATAGCTGAAGCTTCAATGCTTGAAGCTGTAGATTATGGTTATTATCGTGATTATAATGAAATTAAAATTAATAAAGAAAAATTTATGGAAGTCTTTATTAGAATGACTGCTGAAGTTATGGGAGTGAATGATTCATATGAAGTTAACTTTTATGCTATTTATGAAGCTCCCCCTAAGGTCAGCGTTGAAATAAAAACTAATAGTGGTACTAATTTTATTAATACTGGTGATTATGATACTGTTAGTAGAATAGATGCTATTATTCAGATTCATGCTGAAGAAGTAGGAGAGGAAGAATAAGGAGGATAAAATGGGGAATATAGTAACAACGATTAAAAGATTTTTATCAAATAAAAATACTATTACTATACTTGGTGTGTTAGCTGGAATTGTAGTTTTGTATTTAGGTTATAATTATCGTGTTGATCAAGCGATTGACACAATAGCTATTCCATATGCTAGAGAAACAATTACAGCAACTTCAGAAATTACTCAGGAAATGGTCGATACAACAGAAGTTCTAAGATCTTTTGTTTCCGCTAATAGTAATGTTATTACTGGTATGGATGCTTTAATTAATCAAACAGATCCTAGGTGTATTACATATGGAACTAGTGTTCCACAAGGTGCTTTTTTCTACACTGAACAAGTTGTTTCATGTAGTTCAGCACCAAATGATCCACTTAAGAATATGCCTGATGGTTATGCGCCATTCTCTTTATCAGTAGATATTCATACTACTTATGGTAATTCTATGTATCCTGGTGATTTTATCGATTTGTATGTTAAAATGACTAGTCGTGATAATCGAATTATATTTGGTAAATTTATTGAAAAAATTGAAATTTTGGATGTTCGTGATAGTCAAGGTATTAGTGTATTCTTGACTAGTGAAGCGAGAACTCCTGCAGAATTATTGTTTGCAGTTCCAGAGGATTTGTTCTTGTTATTAAGTAAAGCAACCTATGTTAACAGTGTAGAGATTATACCAGTACCTAGAAATGCTTCTTATACCACAAATCCAGGAGAGACAGCTGTAACTAGTGAATACCTACGAAATGAAATTGAATATTATACTCAGGATATTCCGGATGAAGTAGTTCAATATCCACCAAGTAGTAGTAATAATGATGATACAACTACAACGGAATAAAGATAAAGAATAAAAGGGAGGTGCTTATGTGAATGATGCTATATTTTCACAAATTGATTTTGGACCGTTAAAAGAATTTATTGATATTGATGATATTACCGATATTTCTTATACTAATGGTGGTCAATTGTGGTTAAAAAGTTTGTCTAAGGGTGTGTATCGTGTTGAAAGGCCAGAGATAAATAATGCTTTAATTGAAAAATTAGCTTTTCAATGCTCTAACGTAATGGGTAAAACATTCAATATGGCACATCCTTTTTTAGATGCTGAGTCTACTGAGCTTCGTCTTAACTTTGTTCACGATTCAATTGCAACGAATGGTATAGCTTTAGTTATTCGTAAAACTCCTGCTAAAATTCGTTTGAATCGTGAAAAGTTACTTAACGAAGATTATGTTAGTGCAGATTTACTTGATTTTCTTCTTAATTGTGTTCAGGGACATGCTAATATTATTGTTAGTGGTGAAACTGGTAGTGGTAAAACTGAGCTTGTTAAATATTTAGCTAGTACAACTAAAGAAAATGAAAAAATTATTACTATTGAAGATACTTTGGAGTTGCACTTAGATCGTATATTTCCACATCGGGATATTGTAGCAATGAAAACTAATAATATTGCTAGTTATTCTGAAGTGTTGGTTACTTGTATGAGGCAGAACCCAATATGGATATTATTATCTGAGGTTCGTAGTGCAGAAGCTGTAATGGCAGTTCGTAACTCTATTTCTTCTGGACACCATATTATTTCTACTATCCACTCAGATAAAGCTGCATTGATTCCTATGCGTATGTATAGTTTAATTGAGTCTAATATTGATGTTGAACAATTTGTTACAACTATTCACAGATATGTACAAATAGGTATTTATGTTAAGGGTTATATGAGTGCAAAGTATGGAAGATTCCAAAGAGAAATTATGGAAATTTGTGAATTTTATGTAGATGAGAATAATAAACCTCAAGTTAATACAATTTATCAGAAAACTTTAGATGGAAGATTTACTCTTAATAATCCAACTAAACATTTAAGAGATTATTTAGCAATTCAGGGTGTTATTTTGGAAGAAGATTTATTTCATTTGAATGGCAAAAAAATGGATACGATAGAATCTTTATAAAAGGAGGAAAATCATGGAATTTGTAATAATATTTTTTATCGCGATGTTTGTTGTTATATATCGTAAGAATGATGGTTCTGAAACCTTTTATAAGTTTGTAAAATCTCAATTTGGGATAGTTTATGAAAAATATGCTCCTTATAGTTATAAAACGATAAGTGCTAAAATGAAAGAATTAAAGCAAGAATATACAGTAAAAGATTATGTTTTACAAATTGTAGTTATTGGTGGACTTGCAGCAGCGATTGCTTATTTGTACTTTTATAGTTTAATTGTTGTGATTATCTATGTAGCTATAGCTGTAGCTTTTATTCCTTATTTAGCTTTCTTAAGAAGTAAAAGATTATATAGTGAGTATATTTTTGAACAAATTCAAGTATATACTACTAATGTTATTATGGAATTTAATACTACTCAAAGTTTTGTTAAATCATTAGAGGGTGTTAGAGATTCAGGAATTCTTGAGGATCCAGTACTAGAAGATGTTAAGACAATGATTAATATGTCTTATCAAAATGGTACTATTGATGAATCTATTGAGTATTTTAATCAAAAATATCCTTATTATATGGTCAAGAATATGCATCAATTATTTTTACAAATTACTAAAGAAGGTGCTAAAGATTCAGGTGAATCTTTGGAGAATATGAGTATGGATATTGATGCTTTAGTTGAAGGTGTTTATCGTGATCAAATGGATCGTAAACAGTTTCATACTAAGTTTATTACTTTCGCATTAGTTTTATTCTTCTTAGTATTAGTTATGCAAGTATTACTGGGAAAAGATAGTTATTTGCAACTTCTTGATTTGTGGTATGTTCATATTGTTCTACATGCGATTATTATTATTAATTGTTATTTCCTTCTTAGTGGAGAGAAATATTATAATGAAAATGTGGGGGTAGAATAGTATGCAGATAGAAATTGCTATTTTGGCAGTAATTATTTTCTTTGTACTATCTTATAGTGGTAAGATTAGTATTAATAAGTTAGTTGCAGATAATGAAATGTATTTAAGAAGATTAAAAGAAAGTGATTATGACTTTTATGTTAAAGCTAAATATGGGGATTCTGTTAATCCGGATTTGCTATTTAATAAAAGAATTAGAAATGCTTTAATTATTACTGTTTTAGTATTTTGTTTACTTATTTCTAATATGTCTTATGTGTATGCTTTAGTTTGTATTGTAGTTGGATTTGCTTTCTTTAAATTAGATTATATTAATTTAAAAAATTATTATAAGAAACATTTGCATGAAATTGATACGATGTTACCTTATTATTTAAAGGGACTTGAAATATTAATTCAACATTATACTGTTCCAGTTGCAATAGGTAAATCTTTAGATGATGCACCAGATATATTTAAGGATGGGTTGAAAGAATTAATTAATGCAATAAATGCTGGTGATGATACTATTGAGCCTTATATGGCATTTGCAAGACAGTATCCAGTTAGAGATTCTATGAGAATGATGCGTCTTTTATATCGGTTAAGTTTAGGTAGACAAGAGCGTAAGCAAGAACAATTACTAGCATTTTCAAGAACGATTTCTAGTTTGCAACAAAAAGCAAGAGAAACAAAATATAAGAATCGTTTGGATAAAATGGAAAGTAAAACAATGAGTATGCTTGTAACTACTGGCCTTGGAGTAGTAATATTGCTAATATTTGCTGTATTATTACTGATGAATGTTTAGACAAAATTTGACAGTAAAAACTTGACAATGGACTTAAGTTAGGATACAATTAGTATAGATGAAGAAAGCGAGGAATTTTATATGTTAATTATGGCTAGACCTGCTATTTGTTCAGATTTATGGGAAATTTGGCAAATTATTGGATGGGTACTATGGATTTTTAAAATTGTTATACCAATTATTATTATTCTTTTTGGTATGATCGATTTAGGAAAAGCAGTAGTTGCAAGTAAAGATGATGAAATTAAGAAATCAGTTAAATCACTTGTTATGAGAGCGATCGCTGGTGTAATTATCTTCTTTATTCCAACAATTATTGGTTTAATCTTTGGTATCGTTGGTGATTTCTCAGAAGTAGAAGCAGAGTATAATATATGTCGTAGTTGTATAACTAATCCAGGTGGTTGTGAGGCTGCTGCACAAAGTGGTTGTGCTGAGTTAGGTGGTACTTGGATGGATGGTACTTGTAGTATACCTGAAGAATAAAAGATTTTAGGGAATGATTAAGTTCATTCTTTTTTTTGGAGTAAAGAAAATAATGGGATTAATGTTTATTTCATTATCTGATTTTGTGTAAAAAAAAAATCCTTATTTAAGGATTTTAATTACTTAATGGCGCCCAATGTAGGACTCGAACCTACGACCTAACGGTTAACAGCCGTGCGCTCTACCGACTGAGCTAATTGGGCATTGCTCTTAAATTATATTAAATATTATGTTACTTGTCAACAGTTTTATGCATTTTTTTAAAAATAATCTAAATTCTACCATTGTCAATCGTGATAATAAATGTTAAGATATTTTAGGAGAAGTGATTAGAATGGAACAAGTAATTATTATAACTACAGAAGAAAATAAAAAAAGCATATTAAGAAAAAATAGTAGTCAACATATTTTTTATCATTTGAAGTTCTATACTTTTCAAGATCTTAAGAAAAAGTTGTTTTTTGATTATGATTTAAATACAATTTTATTTATTGTTGAGCATTATCATGTGAATATTTCTATTGCTAAAATATATTTAGAAAATTTATATTTTTTAAAGGATTTAGATGATGAAAAAGTTCGTTTCTTGCTTGAGTTAAAGCAATTATTAGATGCTCATGATTTACTTATTTATCATCCTAATTTTAAAAAGATGTTAGATGGTAAGAAGATTATTGTTTATGGATATCCTGTTCTTAGTAAAGAACAACAGCTTATTTTGGACCAACTTGATTCTAAAATTGAGTTTCAAGAAGATTTAGAATTATGTTATTTGCCTCAAGTTTATGAAGCTAAAAATATGGATGAAGAGGTAGAATTTGTTGTAAGAAAAATAGAAGAATTATTAGAACAGGGAATATCAATTAATCATATTAAAATTGTTTGTTCATCTGATTATGATCATATTCTTATTCGTTATTTGTCTATGTATCATTTGCCTTTTCATCATCGTAGTACTCATGCTTTTTATAGTACTATGGTTGCTCAAGAGTTTTTAGAGGGTTATGATCATTATTCTATTGAAGAAAATATTTTATTGTTAAGTGAAAAATATCAAAATGTAAATGAGTTAGTTCGAATTATTAATCGTTCAGTGATGATTCAAGATAAAGATAGACGAAAATATTTTATTATTGAAGATTTAAAACAGGTAAAAGTAAAAGAGGCTAGGTATGATCAAGCTTTGGAAATTACAGATTTTCATCATTCTTTTTTAGATGATGATTATGTTTTTTTGCTTGGTTTTCATGTGAATTTCTATCCTAAAATTAAAAGAGATACTGAATATTTAAGTGATTTAGTAAAAGAAAAGTTAGGTCTTGATACTACTATAGATTATAATCATTGTGAAAAATTAACGATGATAAAGAAGATTCATTCCATTAAAAATTTAGTAATTACTTATAAGTTAAATGGGCCTAATGGGGCATGTTATCCATCTATGTTATTGGATGAACTTTCTTTAGAAGTAAAACCTGTTGTTTTAGATTCAACTTTATCTTATTCTAAATTACATAGTGAAATTAAATATGCTGAGGCATTAGATCAACTATCTAAATTTAATTATATTAGTGAAGATTTAGCTATGTATCAAAATAATTTAGATATTCCTTATTTAGAATATGATAATCAGTTTACGGGAATTAAGGAAAGTCAATTTAAAGAAAAAATTCATCATGAACTTACTTTATCTTATACGAATATGGAAATGTATCAAGAGTGTGCTTTTCGTTATTATATTAGTAAGGTTCTTCATTTGGATATATTTTTGGAAACATTTAAAACTATTCTTGGTAGTATTATGCATCATGTATTAGAACAAGGTATTGTTAAAGATATTGATATTCCTGTAGAAATGATGAAGTTTGTTAAAGAAAAAGAGTATCAATTGAATGCTAAAGAACTTTTTTATTTAGAAGAGTTTAGTGAGGAACTTAAAAAGGTATTAGCTATTATTCGCCGTCAACAAAGTCATTCTCAGTTGAAGAAATATTTGTTTGAAAATGAGTTTTATGTTTATAAAGATCAAGAGGATATGAAGATTACTTTTAAGGGAAATATTGATAAAGTGATGTATGATGAAATTGATGGAAAAGAAGTATTAGCTGTAGTGGATTATAAAACAGGTAATACAAATATTACCTTAAAAAATTTAGATTATGGACTTAATATTCAACTTCCGATTTATCTTTATTTATTAAAAAAATCAGATCGTTTTCATGATGCTTTGATCGCAGGATTTTATATTCAGAAAGTACTGGCTAAAAAAGAAAATATTCAATTTAAAAAGTCTCTTCAAGAATTGTTAGAGAATAGACTTCGGTTACAGGGATTTACTAATAGTGATGAAAAATTAATGAAACTAATTGATGATGATTATCAAAATGGAGAAATATTAGCTAATGTACAGTTTAAGAAAGATGGAGGGCTTAGTAGTAAATCTAAAGTGTTGTCTAATGAAGAGATGGATGAGCTTATTATTAAAGTAGATAATCTTATTGATGAGGTTATTCATAAGATTTTAAATGCCACATTTTTGATTAATCCTAAAGTAATTGATGGTAAAAACGTAGCTTGTACTTATTGTAAGTTTAGAGATTTGTGTTATCGATGTAAAAAGAATGAAGTTGTTTTAGGAGGTGAAGTATGAATTGGACAGTAGAGCAGAAGCAAGCTATTGAACGTGAAGGTACTAATTTAATTATTTCAGCTGGAGCTGGATCAGGAAAGACGGCTGTTCTTTCTGAGAGGGTTTTGCGTAAATTAAAAGAAGGAATTGATATTAGAAATATTCTTATTTTAACTTTTACTAATGAGGCAGCTGGAGAAATGAAAGAACGTATTCGTAAAAAAATAAAAAAAGAAGGATTAACAACACAACTTTCTTTTATTGATACTGCTTATATTACTACTTTTGATGCTTATGCTTTTAGTATTGTGAAAAAATATCATTATTTATTTAATTTAGATTCTCATTTATCTATTATTGAAAGTTCTGTTATTCAGTTAGAGAAAAAAAGAATTTTAGATGAATTGATTATGGATTTGTATGAACAAAAAGATGAAAACTATTTAAAGTTAGTTAGAGATTTTACAACAAGAGATGATGAAACAATTAAAGAAGCTATATTATCTATTAGTAATAGTCTTGATTTACATTATGATAAAACGGAATATTTAACGAGTTATCTTGAGAAGTATTATCATGATGATTATATTAATCAAATATTTCAAGAGTATTTTGATTATCTTAAAAATCTTACGGTTTTAATTGAAGAAGATTATTATGCTTTAGAAAGTTTTTTGCCAGATAAAGTTTGTGAGAAATGTTATCAGGCTTTATCTTCTTTATTTAAACCTAGAAATTATGATGATTTGTATGGTAAAAATATTCAATTGCCACAATTTAGAGGTTTAGAAGAAGAGGCTAGTCCAATTAAGGAAGATTTGAAAAAGTTAGTTAAAGAGCTTAATGAATTAACAATTTATAGTGAAGAGGAATTAAAAAATCAAGTTAAAAGTACTAAAGAATATGTACAAGCGATTATTCAGATTATTTTAAAGTTGGATGAAAGAATTAATGAGTATAAAAGGGAAAAGGGAGCTTTTGAGTTTGTTGATATTGCTAAAATGGCAATTAAACTCGTAAAAGAACATCCAAATATCCGAGAAGAGATTAAGAATTTTTATCAAGAGATTATGATCGATGAATATCAGGATACTAATGATTTACAGGAAATGTTTATTCAGGAAATTCAAAATGGAAATGTTTATATGGTTGGGGATATAAAACAGTCTATTTATCGTTTTCGAAATGCTAATCCAAATATTTTTAGAGAAAAGTATGATCATTATAAAGAACATATTGGTGGAGAAAAAATTGATTTATTAGAAAATTTTCGTTCAAGAAAAGAAGTTTTAGCTAATATTAATGAGATTTTTAATTTAATTATGATTCCAGATTTAGGAGGAGTAGATTATAGTGATCATCATGCTATGATTTATGGAAATAAGGCTTATGATGAAAAGGGAAGTAGTAATCAAAATCATCATTTGGAAATATTAAAGTATCAAAATACGGATAAAGAATTTAGTAATGCAGAGATAGAAGCTTTTGCTATTGCTAAAGATATCAAAGAAAAAATGGAAAATCATTATTTGGTTTATGATTTTGATTTAGGTAAGAATAGGGATGTTACTTATCGTGATTTTTGTATTATTTTAGATCGGGGAACGGAAATGGCTCGCTATAAAAAGATATTTGAAACTTTTAATATTCCTATGGAAATTTATAAAGATAGTAATTTAACTGATGGGGATGATATACTTGTTATTAGAAATATTATTCGTCTGATTTTGGCAATTAAGTTAGAAGAATTTGATTCTAATATGCGTTATTATTTTGTTAGTATTGCTCGTAGTTATTTGGGTAATATGAGTGATGAAGAGATTTTTAATCATTTAGAAAATAATACTTTTTATCAAACTGATATTTATTTAAAAGCACAAGGTATTGCTAAAAAAATTGATTCTATGACGCCTAATTTGTTGTTGCAGCAAATTATACAGGATTTTCAATATTATCAGAAGTTAATTTTAGTTGGTAATGTTAAAGATGCTATAATTCGTGTTGATTATCTTTTAAGTCTTGCTAATTCGATGGAAAGTCTTGGCTTTACTATTAAAGATTTTTTAGATTATTTAAATAATATGGTAGATCAGGGAACAGAGATTCGTTATAAAGAAGCAAAAACTTCAAGTAATGCAGTTAGAATTATGAATATTCATAAATCAAAAGGGCTTGAATTTCCTATTTGTTATTTTGCAGGATTTTCTCAAAGTTTTAATTTAAGAGATTTGCAAAGTAGGTTTATGGTAGATCCAACTTATGGAATATTAACGCCTTTTTATCAAGATGGAATTGGAACACTGTTTACGAAAGTGTTAATTAAAAATAAATATTTGGAAGATGAAATAGCAGAAAAAATTAGACTTTTTTATGTAGCTTTAACTAGAGCAAAAGAAAAAATGATTATGGTTATTCCAGAGTTTAAAGAAGAACATTTAGTTAAAACAAAAATTGATTATTTAACAGGGATGAAGTATCGATCTTTTTATGATTTTATTGCTTCTATTTCTTTAAATCTAAATCAATATATTAAAAATATTGATTTAGCTAGTTTACCTTTATCTAAAGATTATGAGTTTGGTGTTAAAAGAGAACTAGAAAAAATGCATAGTAATCAAGTTATGGAATTTAGAAATTTGGATATTGATGCTAAGATAATAGAACAAGAACATGCTTCTAAAACAATTGAGGGTATTCTTACTATTAAAGATGCTAAGACTTTGGAATATGGAACAAAAATTCATGAAATGTTAGAAGAAACTGATTTTAAGCAAGTGCATGATCCTAATATATATGTAAGGCATTTGTGTGATACTTTTGATTTTGAACAGGCAATTATTTATCAAGAATTAGAATTTATGTTTACTAAAGAAAGTCAAGAATATCATGGAATTATTGATTTAATGCTTGAGTATGAAGATGAGATTAAAATTATTGATTATAAATTAAAGCATATTGATGATGAGGCTTATATTAGACAGTTAAATGTTTATTATGATTATATTAGAAGTGTTAGTGATAAAAAAGTATCTTTGTATTTGTATTCTATTATGGATAATCAGTTAAAAGAAGTAGAGGTATTAAATGTATGAGAATAGGGATTCTGTAATGGAATCTTTCTTTTGTTGAACGGGTATTAGTTTCGCTAGTCCTTTTTGGGTATCTTTTATTCATTATGTTTTTTTATGAATGAAGAAGACTTATCATTAGTAGAATATTAAGCAAATATGTGAGATGCCTTTTATTTAAATAAAAAATGCAAGAAATTTAAAGTTTGTAAACAAATATGTCGAACTTTGTCGAACGGTTTTTCTTGCTTTTTTAATGGTTAAGTATCATAATAAATAACTGTTATTCATTTTAGTGGTAGCGCCTGCTTCATTTTGTAAGTAGTTTAAACTGCTTCTGTATTCAGGGGGTTTAATCGAAAGCAGGGAGTGTATTTGAACGAAGAAATAAAGTATTTGTTTATTATAATAATTATGCTCATCTCCATTATTGGTGATGAGCATAAAAAAAGTCGCTAGCCATAAGGCATAGCGTCAACTGAAAAGTAGGCGCTATCCACTTTGGTGGATAACACTTACGTATTAAATATAACATATTAAAGGGCAATAAACAAGAAAAATTGAATGTTTAACTATAAAATTTTTTGACACCTTTTGCCATTGTTTTAGATAAATGTTATTGAGTTAGAAGGGAATTTATGATAATATAATTATATAAGGAGGATTTGTTATGTGGATAGCTATTGTTATTATTGTTATTGTTGTTTTAATTCTTTTGTGGGCTGTTGCAACTTATAACTCTTTAGTAGATTTTCGAAATAGAGTAAAAGATGCTTGGAGTCAAATTGATGTTCAATTGAAAAGAAGATTTGATTTAATTCCAAATTTAGTAGAGACTGTTAAAGGTTATACGAAGCATGAAAATGAAACTTTAGAAGAAGTAATTAAGGCTCGTAATACTTATTTATCTGCTAGTTTACCGGAAGATCAATTGAAAGCTGATGGAGAGTTAACTAATGCTATAAATAAGTTATTTGCTTTATCAGAAAATTATCCTGATTTGAAGGCTAATCAAAATTTCCAACAATTACAACAAGAATTACAACAAACTGAAGATAAAATTGCAATGTCTAGACAATTTTATAATGATATTGTTATGCAATATAATAATAAAATTGAAATGGTACCATCAAATATTATTGCAGGATTATTTAAGTTTAAGCAAGAGAAGTTCTTTGAAGCTCAAGAGAGTGAAAAAGAAAACGTTAAAGTACAGTTTTAAGGTTACCAAAAGGTATACCTTTTTTTGAAAGGAATTTATGATGAAAAGAGTTTTATTGGGTTTAATATTGTTTTTTGTTCCATCAATGGTTAGTGCTGTAAATGTAGAAGTAACTGATTATTTGGTTGATGCTTATATTTTAGAAAATGGGGATGTTGAAGTTCATGAACTTATTGTTGCTGATGGTACTTTTAATTATTTTGAAAGAGATTTATTTTATCAAAATAGTGCTTTAGAAGAAGGAGATAGTTTAGCTAATAATGCTATATATAATGCTACAGATATTAGTGATGTTACTATTCAAGCTAAAGAGGTTGATCAAGTCTCTTTTGATACAATTCAGGATACAGATTTTAATGATTTTGATTTAGTTAGTTATGCTTCAAATGGAGATAAGGGCAAATATACAGAAAGTTATTTATCTAATGGATATCGTTATCGGATGTATTATTATACTGATCATCGTAAAACTGCTTTTTTAATTTCTTATACGATAGAGGATGCTGTTGTTTTACATGAAGATGTTGCTGAACTTTATTGGACTTTTGTTCCTGATGGTTTTGAAGAAACACTTAGAAATGTAGAAATTCAAGTTCATTTACCAGGAGAAGATACTAGTGATTTATTTCGGTTTTGGGCTCATGGAAATTTAGATGGATTAGTTGAGAAAATTGGAAATCAGGGAGTTAAAGCAACAATTAGTGAAGTTTTACCTGGAGAATCAGTAGATGTTCGTCTTACTTTTAATCTAGATTTAGTAAATAGTGATGAAGTTGCTAAACATAGCTATATTACAACTTTAGATGATATTATTGCTGTTGAAACACAAAGAGCAGATGCAGCTAATCTACTTCGAAAAGATTTACTAAGTAAAAGGACTACAGCGGTTTGGATTTCTTGGATTATGATTGGTAGTATTCTTGTTTTGGGGATAATTATTTATTTTAAATATGGAAAAAGTCCTAAATCTAGTTATTATTCTAAATATAATCGAGAATTTATTGAAGATTATAATGTTGAAGTTATTGATTATTTGATGAATCGTAAGATTACTCCTAATGCTTTATCTGCTTCAATTATGAATTTAATTTATAAAAAGAATATTAGTGCTAAAGAAATTGATGGAAGTAAAAAAGGTAAAGATTATGAATTTACTTTATTCAATATTGAAAAGTTAAATGATAGTGAAATTATGTTAGTGGAATTTTTGTTTGATACGGTTGGTAAAAAGAAAGTCAATGAAGCAAATCAAAAAATTTTTACTACTAAAGATTTAAAAAGTTATGCTAGTGGAACAAAAACGTGTAATGCTTTTATTAAAAGTTATACTGCTTGGAAAAATAATGTGTTGCAAAAAGGAATTGATGAGAAATTTTTTGAAACAAGTGGAGTTCCTAAGATTATTGGAATTATTATTTTGTTTATTGCTATTTTCTTGTTAATGTATATTGTTAATTATGGAATAGATTATGTACCTTGTTATATTGCCATATTATTGGGAGTTATTTTCTTCCTTTATACTTTAGTTATTTATAAAAAAACTAAAAAGGGAAGTGAACATTATGCAAGATGGAATGCTTTTAAAAATTTTTTGAATGATTTTGGTTCATTTGAACTTAAGGAATTGCCAGAAATTATTTTGTGGGAAAGATATTTAGTTTATGCGACTGTTTTTGGGTTAGCAGATACTGTAGAAAAAAGTATGAATGTTTATATTAGTGAAATGGATATGTCTCAAGTCTCAGCTGATTACTATCCTATGTTTTTCTATATTAATATTGGACCTACTATACATTCTAGTGTAAATCAAGCGATAACAAGTGCTTATAATAGACAAGCTGCTAATTATGCTAATACTCACTCTAGTAGTTCTAGTGGAGGAGGATTTGGTGGAGGATTTTCTAGTGGCGGAGGCTTCGGCGGAGGCGGAGGCGGAGGCCGTTTTGGTTAATTCTAATATAAAAATACTAAGCTTATTCTTGCTTAGTATTTTTTAGTTCTGAATAGATGGTTTCATCAAAAATATGGTCTTTGCTAGTAATGTTACTATCAGCAGTAATTAATTCTTCGGTATCAATTAAAAAGTATTTGTGATATAAGTAATTTTTGCCATCACTACTTACGGGATCATCCCAGGTTAAGTCTAAATGTAACCACTCATCATTTATTTTTACGGCGTTCCATATATGACCTTCTGTGGTGGAATTAAGAGTTTCTGTAGTAGCAACTTTATAATTATCATATCCCATTTCTGTTAAAAATATTGCCATTAAATCAGTATATCCATTGCAAGTAGCTAGATGATTAAATAGAGGGCCATACGCAGTATAACTTTTCGTTTCTTCTTTATTTTCTAAATCATATTCGGTATTATTAATAATGTAATCATGAACTGCTTTTATTTTGTCATAATCTTCTGTTAAATCTGGTGTAATTAAAGTATTAATTAGTTCTTTTACTTTCTTTTCAATTTGTTCTATATCCTCTTTGCTATATAAATAATTTACTTTAATAATAATTTCCCCAGAATCAGAAATGGTTGCTTCTATGCTGGAAAAAGAATTAAAAGGATGAACAAAATTGTTGAGATGAGTAAGTAGGGTTTTATCCTTTGTTATTTCTTTAATATCACTTATACAGTCAGTGTATTCTTTAGGACAATAAAAGGTAAAATTAGTTGTTCCACTATTGATAATGGAATACATTATATTTAATATGTCTTCTATTCCATAGGGAGTAAAACTATCTGTATTAGATACAAAGATATAATTGTTTTTTTTGTAATAATCATTTTCTATTTCGATTTTATGAGTTGTTGTTTGATTTAAAAAAAAGATTATCCAATCGGTTATTTTATCTATACTTAGTAAAACTACTAAAATACAAATTATACAAATAATTGGAACGAGCATTTTTTTCATATGATCACCTAATATAAGTATAACAAAAAAAAATGAAGCCAACAATCATTTTGTTACTTCATATTTTTAATTTTTAAAGATAATCTTGATTTTTGTCTATCAGATGTATTTTTATGTACTAAACCTTTACTTACAGCTTGGTCTAAATATTTTTGTACATCTCCAAATAGAAGACTTGCTTTTTCATGATCATTTGCTGCTATAGCTTTTTCTGTATCTTTAATTAGATTTTTTACTCTAGCTTTAAGTTCATGATTATTTTCTGTCTTCTTTGCTATAACCTTGATTGCTTTCTTAGAGCTTTTAATATTTGCCATTTTTAAACTCCTCTCTTGATATCAGTATTCATTTTAACAAAATATTCGATATTTTTCAAGTTTTTTAGTGATAATTTGACTTATATATGATTAAATGTTACAATATTTCCATTATTTTATATGTTTTTTTTATAAATGTATGATTAAAGGGGCTAATATGTTTAATATTTTATATCGTTATTTTGCAGATCCTGTATCAGATTTATCAGAAGAAGATCGTCATATTATTGATAAGTTATATCAGCATTTATCTGGAGAAATTCAAATTAGAATTAGAAAATATTTGCTTAAAGAATATGCACCACATGAAATTCAATATAAGAGAGCTTCTTCTAATTTACAATGTTTAAAAGTTGAATTTAAAAACTATAAAGAAATATTAAAAGCTAAAGGACAGCTTTATGATTATTTTAGAATTATTGATAGTAATTTAACTGATATAGATTATCAAGTTATTGATACTTTATTTGGTTGTCTTCCTTATGATAGGCAGGAAGGAATTTTAAAATATATAAAAAAGAAAAGTAAAAATTATGTTGGTAAACGAGCATTAAATGATTTGCAAATTTTACAAGAACAATTTAGAGATTATAAAAGAAATTGTTTAGAAAAGAGAAAAAAATTATTAGTTGTTTTAAAGCAAATTTTAAATCAGAAGAAAGAAGAGCAAATACTTCAAAGATGAGTTGATAGAAGTATATCTTCTTTTTTTCATTCCATAATAATAAGGGTGTTAGTAATGAAAAGAATGTTTATGGATGCTTCTAAAGTGTTAAAAGATCATCGCTTTAAGATAGATGAAAAAAAATATCGGGGATATCGAGTTAATCATTTTTGTGTTGATTATCGAAGTGAGAAGTTAGTTAGAAGAATTAGAGGAGAATATTATACGATTACTTTTGATTATATTAGTTTGCATCAAAAATCAAAAATGATTAAAAGGGAATTAATTAAAATTCTTAAAGTTTTATTTAAAGATTTAAAAACTACTGATCCTTTAATTATTGGACTTGGTAATTCTAGTATTTTATGTGATAGTTTAGGGGTTAGTACAACGAATAAAGTGATGGCAACTAATCATTTTACTGATTTTTTAAATATACCTAAAGTAGCTTTGTTTAATCCTCAAGTTATAGAAAAAACAGGAATTAGTTCTTTTAGTTTAATTGAAATGGTGGTTAGAAAATTGAAACCTAGTGTGATTATTATGATCGATTCACTTGCCACTAATCAAAAAGAATATTTAAATAATTCTATTGAAATTAATAATACAGGAATTATTCCCGGAAGTGCAATTAAAGATAATAAGAAAATTGATGGTAATACTTTTGGAATTCCGGTTATTGCTATTGGGGTGCCTTTAGTACTTGAGTTAGGTAAGAATATGTATACTACACCGAATGTTGGAGAGGTTATTGATATTGCTAGTTCAATTATTGGAGAAGCTTTAAATGATTTATTTTTTTAAGCTTCTTTTTTCTTGCTTCGACATAATTTTTAGGCACTTTATACTATAATTATAGTGGGTGAGAATAAATGAAGCAATTTATAACAAAGAAGAAAATAAAAGTTCCAAGATATAAACTTTGTTATTTTGTTTTGGCATTTAGTATTTTTTTGATTTTTGGGGTTAATTTGCTTCTTAATGTATTACTAAATCATACTAGTCAAGATGGTTTTTTGAATGTTTTTGTGGGTAATTCTTTTGGAAATATTATGGATTATCGTTTATCTAATTTAAATGAGACTTATTTTTATCATAATTCTTTTGGATTATCTATGGAAGAAGATAAAACAGTGATGAAGGATTATGGATCTTTAAAAGATATTCAGGAAGAAGAATTAAGAGAATTGGTTTATTTATATAATACATTTCAAACCGATAAATATAAAAGTAATTACTTTAATAGTTATAGTATAAGTTCTTATGTTACACAAGCTAGTTTTATATTGAAGGAATATTTAGCAGTATATCATGTTGGGAGTTTAGTAGAAGAAGAGAGTGTAGTGAAAGTAGCTAAAGAACAAAATATTCCTTATACAAATAGTTATGCTGCTTCAAGAATATTATTAGAAAGACGAGTAGAGGAACATCCTAGTTTGACTTATTATTTTGATTTACAATTATCGGATTATGATTATGAGGAAACTACGGTAGAAATAGATGGGGTTAGTTATGCTAAAATACTTTTTGTTGTTGGTACACAACAGGGAAATTATCTTTTTAATCAAAGTTTTGCCACTAGATTAAATGAGATTTTATTAGATATTCAACCTGACTTGTCAAGAGGGGTTAGTTTAAGAGGTGGAGTTGGTTATCAAGGGGTTTATAATCAAGATTTTTCACCCCATGCTTTGCTCATTCAAGTTGGTGGGATACATAATACTATTGATGAAGTTAATCGTTCATTGAAAGTTTTAGCTCGTGTAATTGCTAGTTATATTGAGGAGGTAAATCTTGAAGAAGAATAATAAGAGTAAATATTTTTTTCGAATTTTATTTTGTTTTTTTCTTGTTTATGTAGCTCTTTTAATCGCTTATGAATCTGGTTATTATGAAACGAGAATGGGAAATCGAGCAGTGTTAACTAAAGAGGCAATGGAAAATTTCGAGGAAGATGTAGAAAATGGAGAAGTTGTTGATATAAAAGATTATTTAAAAAGTGATAGTGTAGATTATTCTAATGGTGTTACTAAGTTTGGAAATAAGATTTCTAATGGAATTAGTGAAGTCATGACTAAGGGGTTATCTGGATTATTTGAAACTTTAAAAGGGTTATTTTGGTAAGAAAAAAGAAGTGGCAGTGCTTAATTGATTGAGTTAAACTATAACTCTTATATTAAAGAATAAATCAATTAAGGCTTATATGCCACTTCTTTTTATAGTTTAATTTTAGCATTAATGGCTTTCGTTGTCAATTGTTTTTCTTCATTTACACCAAAAGTTTTAGAGGGGAATTTACTTTCAAAAATTATGGAGGGTTTTATTAGCTTATAGTAGTCATTTATTTTACTATTATATTTTTTATAAAGAGAATTAGCAATAATATCTGCCCATTCAATTAAGTAACATTTTTTAGATTCCATGTAATGAATTATGAATTCAATTCTGGATACTTCATTATTTTGTTCTAAACTTTCTAATACTAGTTTATTGTAGAGGTAGGACTTTAGTGATAATCTGTTTCCTATTTTTACAGAACGATTATCTAAATATAAGTTTATTTTTTCTAAATGGGGATAGTCTTGTAATAGTTTCTTTACAATTAATTGGACTAAGTAATTATAACAAGCATTTTTATCATCAGCTTTTTTTAATAACATGGTTGTATGATTTAAATCTAAAATGATATATCTTATTTTGATTCCTTTGTATAAAATACTATTAATTAGTTCTATTCTTTGTTCATCTTTTAATTTCCATCCTTTGATTTCTTCTGCTTTAGGAATATTATATTTAATTTTAAATCGGTTAATTATACGACCTGCTCTTTTTCCTAGGGCTTTAACTTCATTTGCTTTTACTTCTAAAGCACATATGAGAAAATATCTTCCAGAGGATCCCAAGTTTCCTGATTCATCCATATATAAGTTAATTGACTTCATTGCTTCACCTAGACCAATTATAGCGTATTTTTCTTTTTATTTCTATACTGTTAAAGGTTGTGTGAAAAGATTAATGCGAACTATGTCGATTAAAGTAAATGAAGACTTGAAATGTTACTATAATTAGATTAAAATAGAAATATCAACCAATGAGAATAATCTTGGGAAGATAGTCTGTGAACTTGTAAGAAGAAGGAATTTGTATGTATTTTAAAGTTGTTAATGGTGCAGTAGATATTGGGGATAAGCGTATACTTGAAGAAGTTAATTTAGAGATAAAAGATAAAGATCATATTGCGATAGCGGGAAGAAATGGAGTAGGGAAAACTACTCTTTTAAAAGCATTAGTAAATCAAGAATTATTTAGTGAAGGGGTAGGAGAAGAAAAGTTTACTCTTACTATACTGGGTCATCCTGTAATTGGATATTTAAAACAAAATGAAGGATATCCTAAAGATCATACTTTATTAGAAGAAATATTAGAAGTTTATCAGTCTATTCGGGATGTAGAAAAAAGAATTGCAAAGTTAGAGGAGAAAATGGAAAATGGGACAGCAACTCATCTTGATATCGATTCTTATCTTGAATTAGAAGAATATTATAAAAATATTGGTGGGTATGAATATCAAAAAGAGTATTTGAATGCTTTAACTAAAAATGGGTTTTTAGTTGATGATCTTTCTAAGCCACTATCTTCTTTTTCTGGTGGAGAACAAACGAAAATTAGTTTTATTAAACTGCTTTTAAGTAAGCCAGATTTACTGTTATTAGATGAACCAACTAATCATTTAG
Organism: uncultured Bacilli bacterium; assembly: GCA_944358145.1. Taxonomy (GTDB): domain Bacteria; phylum Bacillota_I; class Bacilli_A; order RF39; family UBA660; genus Caccenecus. The sequence goes on from CALVQO010000001.1 coordinate 27,808, forward strand.
ATATTTCAGGTATTTTATGGCTCGAAGAGTATTTACAACATTATCCTAAAACTTTTGCGGTTGTTTCTCATGATCGAATGTTTATTAATCATGTTGTTCATAAAATTTATGAAATTTCTTATGGAGAGACTCATCTTTATCTAGGTGATTATGAAGCTTATGAAAAAGAAAAGAAAAGAAGATATGATGAGCAATTAAAAAGTTATGAACGTGAACAAAAAGAAATAGCACGTCTGAAAAGAATTGCCGATCGCTTTCGTTATAAGCCTTCTAAGGCTAGTATGGCAATGTCAAAATTAAAACAAATTGAGAGAATGGTAAAAACTGATCGACCAGAAAAAGAGAATCGAGCAACTTTTCATGTGAAGTTTGATTCCCTAAAAGAAAGTGGGCGAACTGTTTTAATGGTTGATCATTTGAAGTTCGGTTATGAATCTATTTTGGGTGAAGCTACATTTACTTTGGAAAAGGGACGAAGACTAGGTATTATTGGGGCTAATGGAACTGGTAAATCTACTTTTTTAAAAACGATTATGAATATAATTCCTAGTTTAGGTGGAACTTTTAGTTTGGGTTATCATGTTAGTGTTGCTTATTTTGATCAACAGTTAAATACATTAAATTCTAGTTTAACGATTTATGAAGAGTTTAAAAAAGATTTTCCGTCCCTTAATGATTATGAAATTCGGTCTTGTTTAGCTAGTTTTTTGTTTTATTATGAAGATTTGGATAAAAAAATTGAAGTGTTATCTGGAGGAGAAAAAGTAAGATTAGAGCTTTGTAAAGTCTTGCTTAAGAATGCTAATTTTTTGATTTTAGATGAACCAACGAATCATTTGGATATTTTATCTAAAGAAAAATTAGAAGATATTTTACTTCTTTATCCTGGTACTGTTTTATTTGTTTCTCATGATCGTTATTTTGTGAAAAAAATAGCAGATTCTATTTTGGAATTTTCTTCAGAGGAAATACATTATTATGATTATTGTTATGAAGATTATTTGGAAAAGAAAAAAGCTTTAGTAGAACAACAAGACTTACCTGTTCCGATAAAGAAAGAAAAAAAGCAAAAGGAAAGAGTTAATGGTGTTTCTTTGGATAAACAAATAGGAAAGTTAGAAAAAGAAATAGAAGAGTTAAAACAGGAATTGTTCTTAGAAAGTGTTTATACTAATCCTGAAAAATATCAAGAAATTACAGAGAAAATAGAAATTTTAGAAGAAAAGTTAAATCATTTACTTGCTCAATGGGAATAAAATATTGTATTGATTTATTGGGAAAAATACTATAAAATAATAATAGTCAAGGAGGATAAAAATGAGAAAGTTTTTAAAAGTTTTAATCATGGGAGTTTTTATGCTTAGTTTATCAGGGTGTGGAGAAGATAAGCTTGCTAATAATCAAGTTTATACTACAATTTATCCAATTGAGTTTTTAACTAATTATTTATATGGAGAAGAGCGAGTAGTTAATAGTATTTATCCTAGAGGAGCAGATGTGGATAGCTATGAACTTACGGATATGCAAAAAAATAATTATAGTAAAGCCGGATTATTTGTTTATAATGGACTTACTGAAGAAAAAGAACTTGCTAGAGAATTTTTGAATAGTAATCCAGATTTATTATTAATTGATGTTTCCTATGGCTTAAATTATGAGTATGCAATAGAAGAGTTATGGTTAAGTCCTAATAATTATTTGATGCTTGCTAAGAATATAAAAAATAATTTAGTTGATTATACGAATAGTACAGTGTTAATTGAGAGTATTGAAGATAGATATAATGAATTAGAAGAGACTTTATCTTTTATGGATGCTGAACTTAGAAGTGTGGCAACAGAAGCTAGAAGTGAAGGTAATCCTACCATAGTGGTATCTAGTAGTAAACTTGCCTTTTTAGAAAATTATGGATTTGATGTGATTTTACTTGATGGAGATATTAATGAAGATAGTATTATTGATGCAGTAGATGAAGGAACGATTACAGATATTTATCTTTGTGATGTTGATGAGAAAACAGAATTAATTACTAATTTAGAAGAAAATTATGAGGCAAATATTATTCAAGTAGATACGATGTATACTTTGACTGATGAAGAAGCTAGTAATAATGAAACTTATTTAACTATTATGAGAGATTTTATTGATCAAATTCGTAATACTACTTTAGGCTAAACTTGAGTTTAGCCTTTTCATATGATAAAATATTAGTACTGGAGAGTGATACATTATGTTTGAATATATGGGAGATCGAATTAGTAAAGCTATTAAAAATATCCGAGGAATGGGTACAATTACGGAAGAAAATATTAGCGATGCTATGCGTGAAATTCGTTTTGCTTTACTCGAGGCTGATGTTAATTATCAAGTAGTTAAAGAATTTGTAGCTAGTGTTAAAGAAAAAGCTTTGGGACTTGATGTTTCTAAAAGTTTGAAGCCTGATGAATTGTTTATTAAATTGGTTAAAGATGAATTAATTGAACTTTTAGGTGGAGAATATGAAGCTTTAAAAGTAAATAGTGGAACTACTGTTTTAATGTTATGTGGACTTCAAGGTAGTGGTAAAACAACAACTGCTGGAAAACTTGCTAATTATGTTAGAAAAAAACATAATAAAAAGCCTTTGCTTGTGGCTTGTGATATTTATCGTCCTGCAGCTATAGAACAATTAGTAGAAATTGGAAAGAGTTTAAATGTTCCGGTATTTACTAAGGGAAAAATTGATCCTGTCCAAATTGTTCGAGAAGCTATGGATTATGCTAAAGAAAATCATTTAGATTATATTATTATTGATACAGCAGGTCGTTTGCAAATTGATGAGGCACTAATGCAAGAACTTAAAGATATTAGTTCTAACTTTAAAATTGATGAGACTATTTTAGTTATTGATGCTATGATGGGACAAGATGCTATTAATGTTATTACCGGTTTTAATAATGAATTAAAACTTACAGGTACTATTCTTACTAAGTTAGATGGTAATACTAAGGGTGGTGTTGCTTTATCTGTTCGTCATTTAACTCATATTCCAATTAAGTTTGTGGGAGATTCTGAAAAAATGGATGGCTTAAGAGAGTTTTATCCAGATCGAATGGCTGAGCGAATTCTTGATATGGGAGATATTTTAGGAATAGCTGAAAAAGTAGAAGGTTTAATTAGTGAAGATGATGCAAAAAGTCAAGTAGCTAAAATGCGTAAAGGAAAATATGATTTAGAAGATTTTTTAACGAATATTAAACAAATTAAAAAATTAGGACCTTTAGAAAATATTTTGAAAATGCTTCCTGGCGCTAGAAAGATGGGACTTAATCAAATTAATATTGATCCTAAACAAATCGCTCATGTAGAAGCAATAATTAGTTCTATGACACCTAAAGAAAGAAAAAATCCTGATATTTTAAAGGCTAGTCGTAAACAGAGAATTGCTCGTGGTAGTGGAGTTAGTGTTGAGGAAGTTAATCGTTTATTAAAGCAATTTGAATCCATGAAAGAGATGATGAAGAAATTGAGTAATGGTAATATGAAAATGCCATTTTAAGGAGTTATATGAAGAAGTTTATTGTTGTATTGTCTTCGATATTTGAATTAGTATTTTATACATTTTTTATGGTACTTATTGGAAATGTTAATATTACTAATCAAGTAATTAGTTTAATTGTTCATTTTTTATCGATGATTGTGGTAGCTAGTTTGTTTTATTTTCTTATTCGTTTTATTTTTAGTAAGTTAGAGATGAAAGCTAAAAAATATATTTATTATATGGTAATTGCTAATTTTATTGTAGGGGCTATTGTACCAGTATTTTTAATTATTATTATTCCTAATGAGGCTCTTACTACTTTTGCTTTTTTGATGGTTGTTAGTACTATTTATTATGGAATATTTATTAATTTAGTTATTTGTATTTTAAATTATTTTCTTACTAATCGGTATAAAAAATTGGGATAAATACCTATGCATTATTATTTCTTTGTCATAAGATAAACTAGAAAGGGAAAGTGATTATCTTGAAAGTAAATAATAATCGTGATTATGAATCAATGAAAACAGAAGCATATTATGATCATCAATATAAAGCAACAGATAAAGAAGGATATCCAGAAGCAGGATGTTGTGATATGAATATGGGTATGGGTATGGGAATGGCTATGCCTAATATGATGGGAGAAACCATCCCTGGAGTAGTATGTCCACCGGTTTATGAGTGCCCTAGAGAAACCATATGCCATCGATATATTTGTCATGAAGTTCCCCATATTATCCCATGTAATACGAGAATTATTAATCATCATATTTATCGTCATACTTATGCACCAACTTATTCTTGTTGCGAAGAGAATGAAGTACAAAATGTTTATGAAAGAAGATGCTGCTAATCTTCTTTTTGTTTATAGGAAAGTATATGGATTTCATTCATTTATGCTTTGAAGATTAGTTTTTAAAATTAATCTTTTTTCATATATTTTATTGGTGAAATAGATGAATTTAAAGTTAATTGTTCAGGGATTTATTGTAGGTGTTGGTAAGATTATACCGGGTGTAAGTGGGGCTATGATGGCTATACTCATGGGAATATATGAGGATTTAATGGAAGCAGTAACTAGATTTTTTGATGATAAAAAGAAACATTTTTGGTTGCTTCTTAATTTTGGAATTGGGTTGTTTATTGCTATTGTATTATTTAGTAAAGTTATTTTATTTTTATTAACTAATTATTATGATGTTACGATTTATTTGTTTTTAGGATTAATTACAGGTACTGTTTTTCAGTTTAGAAAACAGGTTTGTTTTAATTCTAAAAATATTTTTCTTTTTCTTGTTGCTTTATTAGTGATGTTTGTATTACCTTTTTTACAAAATAGTCAATTGTATGTTTTTCAAAATTCTTTTTTTCATTATTTTTATGTTGTTTTATTAGGAGGGATAGATGCTTTAACTTCAATTGTTCCGGGAGTGAGTGGAACTGCTATATTTATGATGCTTGGCTCTTATGAATTTGTTTTAACAGTTTTAGGTAATCCTTTTTCTTTTCTCTTTGTTTTATATGTTGGGGGATTAGTTTTAGGAGTTATATTTACTTGTTATTTGATGTATTATTTGCTTAAGCATAGAAAGAAAGAGACAAATATTGTTATTTTTGCTTTTTCTATAGCTTCTATTCTTTTACTTTTTATTAGAGTTAGTAGTAGTATTAATTTCTTTTTGATCTTTATTTTTATTATAGGAATGATTTTTGGCTATTTGTTTGATCAGTAAAATTCTTGGGAATTTAAGTAAATAATTGTTGCAATTTCTTTTGTTTTGTGTTAAATTATAGGTGAACACGAAAGTGTTTTTTTAAATACTTTAATTTAGAGGGGATCGAAATGGCAAAAAAAGAAGAAGTAAAAGATGAAAAAAAATCTACAAAAGTGAAAAAGGCAAAAAAAGAGACTAAAGAAAAAGTTAAGAAAGAAAATTTCTTTGTTGGTGTTAAATCAGAACTTTCTAAAGTAAAATGGCCTACAAAACAAGAAGTTGTTAAATATACTATTGCTACTTTAGTGTTTATTGTTATTTTAGTGTTATTTTTTGTATTACTTAGTTTACTTATGTTTGTAATAAAGGGGGCTTTTAACTAATGGAAAAAGAGTGGTATGTTGTTAATACTTATTCTGGTCATGAATCAAAAGTTAAAGAAAAACTAGAAGCTAGAACTGAATCTATGGGAATGCAAGATTATATTTTTCGTGTAATTGTTCCAGAAACTACTGAAGTTGAAGTTAAAGATGGGCAAAAAAAAGAAAAAAAGAAAAAAATGTTTCCTGGTTATGTATTAGTTGAGATGATTATGAGTGATGAAGCTTGGTATATTGTTCGTAATACTCCTGGTGTAACTGGATTTATTGGCTCTAGTGGCAAGGGTGCTAAACCTACACCATTACTACCTTCAGAAATTGATAAGATTTTAGCTGGTATGGGTATGAGTCGTGTTAATATTGAATCAGAAATGGCTGTAGGAGATAAAGTAAGCATTATTGATGGTCCATTCAAAGGTATGATGGGTAAAGTTGATAGTATTGACTTAGAAAATAATCGCTTAAATGTTTTAATTGATTTATTTGGACAAGAAACGCCTGTTGAAGTTGAAGTTTATCAAGTTAGTAAAGCATAGAGTAAGAAATTCGTTCTTGCTCTTTTCTATTGGGAAGTGTTAAACTGTTGTTAGGAAGTGATCATATGATTTATCCAACATTTATTAAAAAGGGCGATACTATTGGAGTTTGTGCTCCTTCAAATGGTATTACAAGAGAAGCAAAAGTAAATCGTTTTAATCATGCTATAGAAAGTATTCATGAAAAAGGATATCAAGTAATAGAGACTCCTCATGTTCGAACGAATGATGATTATGCTAGTAGTGATGCTAAGATGAGAGCACAAGAGTTGGCAAGTTTATATCAAAATCAAGAAGTGAAGGCAATTATTTGTGCTACTGGTGGCGAATTTTTGTTAGAAATGCTTACTTTTTTTGATTTTTCGGTTGTTAAAAATAATATTAAGTGGTTACAAGGGTATTCTGATCCGACGGGTCTATTATTTACAATTACGACAAACTTGGATATAGCAACCATTTATGGACATAATTTTGCTGGCTTTGGAATGGATGTTTGGCATAAATCATTGGAAAATAATTGGGATATTTTAAATGGAAATTTAATCGTTCAAAAAAGTTTTGATTATTATGAGAGTGCCCCAAATGAAGAAGTTACTGGTTTAGAAGAATATCATCTAGATACGCCTGTTTATTGGAAAAATTTGCGTGATGAAGAAGAAATAATTATCAGTGGTCGTATGATTGGTGGCTGTATTGATATTATAACGGAGCTTTTTGGGACAAGATTCGATAAAACAAAAGAGTTTATCGAAAAATATAAAGATGATGGAATTATTTGGTATTTTGATAATTGTGAGTTATCTTGTGAGGATTTAGTACGAACTTTATGGAAGTTTAAAGATAATGGCTGGTTTTTATACTGCAATGGGATTATATTTGGTAGAAGTGCATGCCATGAGAGTAATTTTGGAATTACTTTTGATGAAGCAATAAGACGAGTATTGGGTGAGCTAAATATACCTATCATTATTGATGCTGATTTTGGACATGTTCCTCCAAGAATGACAATTATTAATGGAGCATATGCAACAATTGTTAGTAAAAAAGGAAAAGGAACAATACAGTTTGAGCTAAAATAAAGTTGGAAAATGTTTATTGTAGATTAGTTTAGCATTTTCCAATTTTTTTCTTAAATTAATACATTATTTGCTCGATTTTCGTACATTAGTTTGATATAATAATGTTAAAAATCAGGAGGGTTATATGAATGAAATTGTAAAAGATGAAGTGATTATTGAAAATTTAATTTATGAAGTTCGTGGAAAGCAGGTAATGCTTGATAGTGATTTGGCCAAACTCTATCAAGTTGAAACGAAAAGAATTAATGAAGCAGTTAGTAGAAACGTCGAAAAATTTCCTGAAAGGTTTTGTTTTAGAATTACTGAAAAAGAATTTGATTTTTTGAAGTCGCAAATTGCGACTTCAAAAGGTGGCTCTAGAAAAGGACACTCAGTTTTTACTGAGCAAGGAGTTGCCATGTTAGCTACAATTCTTAAGTCTAAAGTGGCTACTCAAGTAAGTATTGCCATAATGGATGCTTTTGTTCTCATGCGTAAATATATTTCAGGTAATTTAATTGAACAGCAAAAACTTTATGATTTGGTATTAGAGGATCATCATAGAATAGATAGGCTTGAAGATACATTTCAAAAATTTGAAGAAAAACGAAAAATCCATGAAATATATTTTAATGGCCAAATTTATGATGCTTATTCTAAGATATTGGGTATTTTTAATTGTGCTAAAAAGGAATTAATCATCATTGATAGTTATGCTGATAAGAAAATTCTTGATATTATTAAGGACTTAGATATAAAAGTAGTGATTATAACCAAGAAGAATCATTTATTGAAAGAGTCAACCGTAGAAGAGTATCATAAAGAATATCATAATTTAACATTAAAATATAATGATACATTTCATGATCGGTATTTTATATTAGATAAAAGGGTTGTTTATCATTGTGGGGCTAGTATCAATCGAATTGGTTATAAAACATTTTCAATTAATTTGATTGATGATAAGGATATTTGTTGTTTGTTAATTGATAAAATAAATAGGATTTAGAACTATTATTTTAATTTACATGTGAAAATAGGAGGTTTTGGATGAATAATATTGATTTAAAAGAAGATAAAATTGAAAATTTAATTTATGAAATAAGAGGAAAACAAGTAATGCTTGATAGTGACTTAGCAAAACTCTATCAAGTTGAAACGAAAAGAATTAATGAAGCTGTAAAAAATAATAAAGATAAATTTCCTGAAAGATTTTCGTGGAAATTAACAAAGGATGAAAGTAAAACTTTTTTGGACGAAAATTTCGACCAAAAAATGGAGACTCGAGGCGGTCGATATAGTTGTCCGCGGGTTTTTACTGAGCAAGGGGTTGCCATGCTAGCCACAATTCTTAAGTCTAAAGTCGCTACTCAAGTAAGTATTGCCATAATGGATGCTTTTGTTGCTATGCGTAAATATATATCTAATAGTTTAATAGAACATCAAAATCTTTATGATTTAGTATTAGAAGATCATCACAGAATAAATAATCTTGAAGATACATTTCGAAAATTTGAAGAGAAAAGAAAAGTGAATGAAATCTATTTTGATGGACAGATTTATGATGCTTATTCTAAGATATTAGATATTTTTAAGAGTGCTAAAAGTAAACTTATTATTGTTGATTCTTATGCCGATAAAATATTACTTGATATCATTAAAGTAGTAGATGTTAAAGTAACGATTATTACTAAGTCTAATAATTTATTAATGAAACAGGATATAGAAAATTATAACAAACAGTATCATAATTTAACTGTAAAGTATGATAATACTTTTCATGATCGATATTTTATATTAGATAATAAAATACTTTATCACTGTGGGTCTAGTATTAATAGGATAGGATATAAAACTTTTTCTATTACTTTAGTAGGTGATGCTGATATGTGTAGATTATTAATGGATAAAATAAATAAAATTGTATGAAAAAAGCAACTTGTTGGTTGCTTTTTATTTTAATAATTTCTTTTCTATATAAGTTATGATTTTATATAGAACAAAAGAAATAATAATTAATATGACTATACCACTCATTACCATATTTAAGTTAAATACTTGAGTTCCATAGATAATTAAATAACCAAGGCCACTTTTACTAACTAAAAATTCACCCATAATTACACCAATTAGAGTCATGGATATATTTAGTTTTAAACTAGATATAATAGTTTTATAGGAAGCGGGTATAGTTAATTTAAATAAGATGTCAAATCTTGAAGCGTTAAATGTTTTAAATAGTTTAATTAAGTCTTTATCAATATTATTAAAACCATTATAAATTGACATAATTCCTACGATTAAATTAATTAGGAGAGCCATAACAATAATTGATTTGGTGTTAGCTCCGGCTATAATAATAATTAATGGACCTAGTGCTACTTTGGGTAGGCTGTTTAACATTGTTAAATAAGGGTCAACTATTTTATTTAAAGTTTTAAATTCATAAAGAATAATGGCTATGATAAAACTTAGGGTTATTCCTAAAATGAAGGCTATTAGTGTTTCATATAAAGTTGTTAAGATATGACCAATTAAGTTATAATTAAGATAGAGATTTATTATGCTTTCTATTACTTTAGAAGGGGATGAAAAGATAAAAGGGTTTATTATTTTATATTTGCTTAATAATTCCCAAATGATTAAGAATCCTACTAATATTAATATTTGAAAAGTGATAACAATTATTTTTTCTTTTCTTATTTTTTTTAAATAATTTTTGTGTTCTTTACTCATGAAACATAAGATCCTTCCAAATTAAATCATAATAATTAGCAAAATTTTTATCTTTTCTGTTTTCAATTGGTGTTCCTTCTTTTTCTCTTTTAATTTTATAAATATTTTTAATGGTACATGGTCTATCACTTAATACGATTACTCTATCTGAAATACTTATTGCTTCGGCTAAATCATGAGTAACCATTAGAGCTGTTTTCCCTTCCTCTTTAATAATTTTATAAACATCATCACTTACCTTTAATCTTGATTGGTAATCTAGTTTTGAAAATGGTTCATCAAGAATTAATATGTCTGGTTTAAGTGCTAGAGTACGAATTAAAGCTACTCTTTGTCTCATTCCTCCTGATAATTCAAAAGGACGTTTATCCATAAATTCTAATAATCCATATTTTTTAAATAAATCTTTTACATAGGCTATGTTTTCTTCTGTTTTTTCTTTTTTTATTTCTAAACTTAGTAGGGCATTGTCTATTACTTTCCTCCAAGATAACATGGAATCGCTTTGAAGCATATATCCTAGTTTTAGATTTTCTTTAAGTTCAATATTTCCTTTAGTTAGATTATCCATATTCGTTAATATATTTAAAAGGGTTGATTTACCACAACCTGATGGCCCTACAATAGATACAAATTCACCTTCATATAAATCAAATGAGATATCCTTTATAGCTTCTATTTCATCTTTTTTATTGTAATAAACTTTGTTTAGATTTTTAACACTTAATAATTTATTCATCTAAATTATGAATTAAATCACTATAAGGGACATAATCTTCAAGTAAATTGTTGTCAATTAACATATCTTGTAAATTAGTAAAACTACTCTCTGTTATATATGGTGTAGATAGCCATGAATCATATTTTTTATAATTATCAATGATGGTAATGATATCATTTAGAGCACTATCTGGAAATTGTGGTAATATTACATTTGCAGTAGTTTGGCTATCATTATTTAGAACGAATTCTAAACCTTTAGCGATAGCTCTAGTAAAACCACTTAATAATTCTTCATTGTTTTCTAAATAGCTTTTACGAGTATAGAAGGCTGTATATGGTACTTCACCAGAAAGTCTTCCAATAGAATCAACAATACAAGAATCTGATACGTTTACTACTGTTGTTGCAGTAGGTTCAAATAGATTTACATAGTCTCCAATTCCACCAATAAATGATCCAGATAGACTAGCAAAATCAATTGAGTAATTTACATTAATTTTATTTACATCAATACCAGCATTTTTCATGGCGTTTAAGAAGTTAACTGCAGGCATTCCTCCAGCACGACCAACAAGTATTTCACTACCATAAAGGTCAGTAAGTTCAAATTCACTTGAACAGTCTCTTGCTAAAATGAATTGTCCATCTCTTTTAGTAAGTCCTGCAAAAGTTACTAAATAATCTTTTTCACCACCAGCATAAACATAAATAGATGATTCAGTACCAGCAAAACCTACATCAACAGTATCAGACAAGACTGCTGCACTAACTTTGTCTGCACCACTAGTTAAGATTAAATCAATTTCTATTCCTTCCTCTTCAAAATAACCATTTTCAATTGCTACATACAACGGAGCATAAAAAACACTATGTGTTACTTCTGCTACCATCACATTGTGGACACTTTTGCTTAGAAGAAGAGCCTATAAGATTTATATACAGATTTTCTCCATCGGATTCTACAGAACTAATTAGCATTTTAATCATCAATCTTTTTTCAACGATATCTAATGTATCAAATGATTCCATATAATTTTTAATCATGTCTAATGCAATTTTTGCCATTTGTTTTTGGTCTATTTCAGCATCAATTTCTTTATTCATTTCAGCTATTCTTTTTTCTATTTCATTATTTTTGGATTTTAAATCTTTAATTTGAAGTGCAACTTCGTTAATTATTTCAGGATCTATAATTGCCATTCTATCTATTAATGTTTCAATTTTCATTTTATTTTTAGTAAAAGTAGCATTTAAGGTTTGTAATTCAGTTTGTTTTTTTGTTGATTCTTTTTCACGACCTGATGCCAAATCCTCTAATCGTTTCATAAATTCACTTTTTGGAGAAGTTATTTCTTTAAGTTTTTGTATAACTAGTTTATCTGTTTCTATTCCATTAATATTTTTACATTGGCATTGTTTCTTTCTACTTTTATCTTTTAATTCACATAGATAACTAAAATTTCTTTCTCCATTTGAAGCGATGGAATTTCTTAATCTTGGTCGCATATAACTTCCACAGTGTTTACATTTTATTATGCCTGATAATATAGATGTGTTTTGTTGAGGAGCTCGTAGTCGTTTGTTTTGATTGTTTGTTATTAAATTCCATACACTTATAAATTGATCGCTAGTAATTAAACCATTATGTTTACCAACTGCAATAATCCATTCATTAATATCTTTAAATGATTTTGCTTTTCCTGTAATTTCTAATCTTTTATTATAAGCTATAAGCCCTAATTTTTTGTCATAAATATTTTTTTTATTTTGCTCATTGCTATTATGATATATAGTAGCACCTTTTTCTTCAAAAAAATTGTTTATTTTCTCATCTGCTATAACATATACTGGATTTTTAAAAATTGTGACTAAAGAAAATCTACTAAAGTTATTTCCATTTCTTGTTTTAATACCATTATTTAATAAATAAGTTTCTAATTTTGATAATCCTTTTAATTCTAACATTTTTGTCCATAGTAATTTAATTGTTTCAGCTTCTTCAGGAATAACATCTAATTTATATAAACTTCTTTTTTTACCATCTATATCTATAGTTTCTATTTTTTGTGATTTATATCCTAAAGGAGTATTTCCACCTAACCATCTTCCTGTTTTTGCAAGTTCATACATATTATCCCTTATTCTTTCTGCAATAGTATCTCTTTCTAATTGTGCAAAAACAGATGATATCATAAGCATTGCAACACCCATTGGAGTCGAAGTATCAAAATTTTCTGTTACTGATATAAATTTTACATCATATTGCAATAATTCATTTTTTAAATTACAAAAATCCGCTACATTTCTACTTATTCTGTCTAGTCTATAAACAATAACACATTGAATTTTGTTTTTCTTGATATCAGTCATTAATTTTTGTAATTGGGGTCTATTAGTATTATATCCTGTAAATCCTTCATCAGAATATATTTTAATATCTTCATCTTTTGCATTAAATTTTGTTATTAAAGTATTTTTACAATATTCTATTTGATTATCGATACTTTCGCCTTTACCTGTAAATTTTGATTTTCTTGCATATACACCATAATATTTTTTTTCGTTATTTTCCATAACAATCAACTCCTATGTCATTGATTATTATATCACATCATGGTATCATAAGGAATCTTTTTTAAAAAAAATAGTTTATAAAAAACTATTTAATAGAATAACCTAATTTCTCTAATGCTAGTATGGTAAATGGAGATAGTTGTTTCTTGTTTAATTCATTTATGCTATACCAATTTGCACCGTCTGAATCTAGTCCATCTGCATCATTTTTTAAAGTATTCTCATTAGTATCTACTGTATATAAGATACCTACGTGATGTAAATCTTCCCATAAATCAGGTTCCATTTCCCACTTAATATTAGTAGCAACAGCATCAAGTAATTTGTAGTTAGTTATGCCTATTCCAGCTTCTTCCATTATCTCTCTTTTTAAAGTTTCAAAAGGTTGTTCAGTATGTTCAATCCCGCCACCTGGTAGATCTAGCTTTCCTTTATAACCACCTCTAGCTTTTCTTACAAGGGCAATTTTATTATCACTAATAATTATACCATATGCTCCTACATGAGTTTTAACAATTGTTTCCATTGTTTTCATCCTTTCTTTTACTATTTTAACATAAATACAAGCGAGATGGCAGTAATATTTCACTTATGTGTGTACGTGGAACTTTAGCCAAGTGGTAAGGGTAAGGCAGGGGACTTTAATTATTTTTATTGCCTAAAAATCAAAATTGACAGATTATTGTTTCAACAATACAAAATAAATAAAAATAATTTGCAATAAAATATATTATTTTAAATATTATTATACATTTAAAAAACTCTTAAAATTAAAATTTTAAGAGTCAAATATTTCTTTAAAAATTATTAATTTTTCTTTTTCCTAGTAAGAGTAATTAGAGGTACCAGATACTCATTTTCAGTTAAACCTGAATGATTAGATAATAGCTCTTTTCCATATCTTCTATATTTAAGATTCTTATCACTTATAGCTATTGCAATAAAATTTCCTAGACAAGATTTAAACATATTGTGATTAATACCTAATCCAAAAAGCTGAAGTGATAAAATATCTTCTTGCTTTAATAGTATAAAGTTTGAACCAAATTGCTTTTCAAATTCAGTTTTAAAGTAATCAATTTTATCTTCTTTAATAAATAGCATACACGCTCTAGAGTCTATTGAAGTTGTCTGAGATAAACAATTAAAAAGATTAGGGTAATCTTCAAGATAAATATAACTTGAGTTCGTTAATCCATGATCAGCAGTTATAAGTATCAGACTATCATTTAAACTATTGTATAAATATTTTATTGTTTTTTCTATCAACTTCAAATTCTCTTGTGTTTCAAAAGATTCCGTTCCTGTTTTATGAATAATTGAATCAGGATTTTCGTAATAAGCGTAAATAAAATTTCTCTCATCGTTATCACATAATTGTATAATTTTTTCACACATATCATCTAATCCATTATAATGAGTTCCGGCATAAGGTGATAGATAAGTTGCATTAAATATTGTTTGTGCATTAATTAAATCAAAAATAGTAGTATAAGGGAAATACTTCATACCTATATTTTCAGGAAATAAATTTTTCGTATCTTTCTCTGTATTTAAAAACAAAGTTACAACTTTATCAATAGGTTTGATATAATTATCCCATCCAAGCCAACAATGTTGATTTGGATATAATCCAGTAATAATAGAAGTGGTGGCGGCTGTTGTAGTGGTTGGAAAAACAGAATATAATGTCTTTTTTATATTGCTAAATAATAGAGGACAGCTTTTTGAATATGTTTTAAGTAAATTCATGCCCATTCCATCACATAAAATCAAAATAACATTTTTAGGCTGATTTCTTAACAAAATTTCATCTATCTCAAAATTAGAGTCGTTGATAGCTTTTAAGCCAAAATATTTTAATATGGAATTTGGAATTCCAACTATCGATTCTTTATAGTTTATAAACATCTATCTGTAAAATCTTTCAAATGCTCTTTTTCTGACTAAATGATTTGTTAAGTCTATATTTTTAATGCACTCATCAATAGAACTTTCTAAAATGTTACAAGTTACTTTTCCAGCATTATCTTTTAAATCTCCATTTGGAAAAATGCTGAAATATGTAGTTTTAAATTCTTCAAAATCATTAAAATCTACCTGAGTATCCGTTATAGGCATTTTTTTAATTATTTCTGTTAGATTTAAATATTCTTGATCACTTATGTTAAATTCTTCTTGATTATCAACAGCTTTATATGTTATTGGATAATATCTAAAAATTTTCCATCTTTTAATATCATAATGTTTCAAAATTTCCCAAATTAGTGGGATATGATTTAAATTTTGCTTAGTAGCCACTGTATTTACTTTTAAGTTAATTTTGCCATTAAATCTACTTAAATTTTTAATCGCTTTTCTTAAATGTTCTTTGCCTCTACCTACTTTTATATGGTATTCTTCACTAGGCGATTCAATATCAAAAGTAATCCAGTCAAATAAAGAAATAATTATTTCTGACATCTCATCATTTATAAGCAGTCCATTTGTAGTTAATGAAAGTAAAATGCTTGGCTTTTTTTCTCTAATATATCTTGCAAGTTCAAATAGTCCTTCATATAGTAATGGCTCGCCACCTGCAAAAGTGATTTTTTCTACTCCATGTTCAATTAATTTATCAGCAATTTTTTTGTTATCTTCTAGTGATAAATCTTCTGATAATGTTCTATAGCAGAACGTGCAGTTTTCATTACATTTTTCAGTAATGTTCCAACATACAGAATAAATTTTATTCATTTTTCCTCCTTTTTTCTGAATATTTTACTATAATATTGCAATTTGTCAAGTTAAGATTTATAATAATAGTGATTTGGGGGATTTTTATGATAGGACTAAAAACTGATATGGTAGAATTACTTCCATATGATTATACTTGGAAAGATGAATTTCAAAAAATGAAAAAAGATATTGAAATGGCATTAAATGGTTATACTTTCGATATTCAACATGTTGGTAGCACTTCAATTGAGGGATGCCCAGCAAAACCAGTTATTGATATTAATATTGGTATTGAGTCGTTAGAATATGGAAATCAATTAGTTCCTTTGTTAATAAATATAGGTTATATTTATAAAGGCGATGATGGTATACCTGGAAGACACTATTTTAAAAAGCAAGAAAATGGTGTTACTGTATCTCATATTCATATGTGTCCAATAGGCGATGAAATTTGGAAAAATCAAATTTTGTTTAGAGATTATATGCGAGAACATCCCGAACAACTACAAGAATACATAGAATTAAAGAGAAAATTAGCTATTTTATATCCTACAGATCGTGCTAGCTATTCTTTAGGCAAGAAAAATTTTATTGAAAATATTTTGGTAGAAGCAGAAGCTTTAAAAAGAAGCAGAAAAAAATAGGAGGTTATATATATGAATTCTGATATAACATTTGAAAGTGAAAATATGGTTTTTAATTTTCGAGTAGCTACTGTTATTAAAAATGGTGATAAAATATTGGTACAGAAAGATGATCGGGTTTCTCATGTCACTTTACCTGGTGGAAGATGTTCTTTAGGTGAGGATACTACTGAAACTTCAGTAAGAGAATTTAAAGAAGAAACTGACATTAATTGCTTATTTGTAAAATCACTAGGTATGATAGAAAATTTTTTCGTATCCTCTTTTAATGGAAAAAAATATCATGAAATTTTAATGATTAATGAAATAAAATTCGTTGATCATAATTTATATTCTATGAAGGAAATTCCAAATATTGAAGAAAAGAAAAAAGAGCATTTAAAATTTGTTTGGATGACTCAAGAAGAATTGAAAAATTCCAATTTCAAGCCAAACATAATTTTAGAAATAATTAATAATGATGGCTTTACTCATTTAATTAATAAGGATTAAATGAGTTTTTTAATTTTATGGTGTACTTTTTATTGCTTTAAGCGGTAAAGAATGTTTGGAGTTAGTTCAAAAAAATAATTATGATATTATTTTTTTGGATATTATGATGTCAGAAATGAGTGGAGTAGAAACGTTTAAATTGTTAAAAGAAAAGAATCAATTTGATACCCCTGTAATTGCTTTGACTGCCGATGCTGACATTGATTCTAAAGAGAAATATTTGGCTTTAGGATTTGATGGTTATATTCCTAAACCTATAAATATTGAATTATTAAAAAAAGGATTAAGTAATTGGCTTAATCAATAATAAAGCATGAAATTTTGTTTAAAAAGTTGGTGTTTTGCAAATGAGGATTTATACAAAAGATCCAATATAATTATTAATTTCTTTTGTTATTTTCTACCGCATAAGCTATCTAAATTTACTCTATATAATTCTGATAAAGCTATTAACATATCAATTTTAAATGTTATTTTGCCATTAAAATATCTAAATACAGTAGATTTGTTGCACTTAAGAAATTCAGCAATATCTTCGTATGTGTGATTATATTTAATTTTACATAATAAAAGATTTTCTGAAAGTTTATTATAATTGATTTTTTGATATGCAACTTTTTTAGAAGTTTTTTCTAAGCCTAAAATATAAGCTAAACTAACATGGTAATATAAAGCTAGCTGATCTGCTACAGATAAAGGAACCATACTCCTTTGATTTTCCCATGTAGAATATGTTGCTCTTTTACAATTTAATATCTGAGCAAGATCTTCTTGCTTTAATTCATTATCTAATCGTAATTTCTTTAAGTTATTGAGATACATAAACATCACTACAAACATTTTCTCATGTTATTATGTGCATTCACAATTATGCGACGTGTACGCAACAAATTTAACTATACTTAACATTGATTTAATGTTATAATAAAAAAGAATAGCAATATTTATGTTGTTATTCTTCTATATCAGCCATGTCTACTCTTGAAGGCAACTTTTTAAAATCACGTTTAACATAAAACTCGAAAGGCTCCACACCCAATGCTTTTGATAGCTTCTCCAATTTATCAAAAGAAGGAGTATGATGCCCAAGTTCAAGTTGACTTATATAAGTTACACTAGTATCTGTAAGTTCAGCAACTTTTTCTTGAGTATATTTTTTACGAAATCGAAAATATTTAACATTGTTGCCAAACACTTCGTTTAATTTCAATCGTATCACCAACTTTTACATTATTATGATACGATTTTTATAAAAAATACTCCAATAAGTATTAGTGCAAAAGTAGGCATGCTTCTTATAGATTAAGTATTTTATAAAATAACTATTATATAATAGAAGGGGAATCGTATCATATGGCAAATAAAAAATGTGCAATAAAAAAAGATTTAAAAAATATTGTTTTAAATAAAAATTATGATTTAATAATTTATAGATTAATTGGTAATAACTATTTAGATTTTTTATTTTCAAAATCTGACAATAAGTGGTTAATTGATAATTTGACAAAAAAGGATATAATTTCAGAAGAACAAATTGTTAAATTATTAGATAGGCTAATTTTTTTGTTAAAAAGTGATTTTATAAGTACATTAGCACATCAAGAGTTTATTATAGAAAAAATAATTATATCTAACAAAGAATTAATAGGGGACTATTTAAAAATAAAAAATAATTTAAACAATTCAGAATTTAATGATTTTATTAATCAAAAAATTTATAATATAATTGTAAGTAATTTTTGTAAGAATATAAAATATATACCTGAATTAAAGGAGTTGGTAACTAAAACAGGTATAAGTTTAAATAAAAAAGATCATAATAACTTATTAAAAATAAAAAAACTTTTAATGGATATTATTAATTGTAATCAAAAAGAATATCATGCCATTTATCTTTTTAGTGATATTGATTATGATATTAAATATGAAATTAAAAGAAATAAAATAGATTCTAAAAATATTATAAATCAAATAATTAGCAATTATATTTATAGATATTCTATACTTTTAAATAACTATTATAATAAAAAGCAATATCTAGAAATATTTGAATAAATATTAGTGGGAAATTTGTGTGTTAGTCCATACCAAACAATATAAATCTTATATGTTGAAACTCTTAACACACTTGGGAGGGCGGGGAACGAAGAAGCAAATCGAAAGATTCTCTTTCTATTATCTACTACACGCATAGATATATTTGCTTCTTTTTTATTTTAACTTTTTATTATATGAAAGTTTAGGACTTTTTAAGAGAACTATTTGCTTTATTATATTAATGTGCTAAAATATTATAAAAAAGTGGTGATTTTGTGGAAAAAAATAAAGTAGGTAAATTTCTTGTACAATTGCGTAAAGAACAAAATTTGACACAGTATGATATTGCTGATCAAATCCCTATTAGCAGAGAAGCTGTTTCAAAATGGGAACGAGGAATTACTAAGCCTAATAAATCTAGTTTGGAAAGATTAAGTGAAATTTTTGATATTTCGGTTGAAGAAATTTTAATAGGTAAAAGATTAAGTAAAAATAAGAAAGAAGAAATAAAAAAATTAACTTTGGAACTATATGGTAGCAAATTGTTTTTAAAAAAGGTAGTTATTGCATTATTTCTTTTTCTAGTTTTAATTATTATTTTATTTTTATTGTATTATTTTTTATCAAATTATAATTCTATAAAAGTATATACTATTAATAATAGTAGTAATAATACAATTATTAATGATGGAATTTTAGTATTAACAAAAGATAATATATATTTCAGTATAAGTAATGTTCAGGCTAAAAAAACTATCAGAATGATTGCACTATATTATATGGATGATGAAAGTAAAGAATTAATATATTCCACTGAAGATTGCTATATTAACTTATATGATTTTTATGGTTATAATTCTTATTTTGATTATAACAAAATGGATTATATTATTGATAATTTATATTTGGATATTAGTTATGATGACAATGAAATAGAAACTATTAAATTAAATTTTATAGAAGATTTTGCTAATAATAAAATTTATAATGATAAAGAAAAAAATATTGTTGATAATAAATTATCAGATAGTAATTTTAGTGCTGAAAAAATAAAAAGTGTCTTTAAATTAATAGATGATGTATATATTTATGAAGATAAAAAAAATAATTTAATTTTTTCATATATTGAGGATGCTAATTTATTAAATTTAATCTCAAGTGAAAAAAATAAATCATTTGAATGGTATTATTATTTTGATTCCAATACTTTAGAATATAATGAATATCAAGATCAAAATTTAGTTAATTCATTTAATTATTCTAATAATAATATTATATGTAATATTAATAATTGCCAGAAAGATATTAAAAAAGTCAGTTATTTTTATGACAATATTAATAATATTTTAGAGTAGGTCCCTAAAAAGTCCTATCTTTTTTTTGCTTTTATGATTATAATTTGTTTAAAAGAATGGAGGAATTATGAAAAGAAAAAGTTTGTATTTTATTTGCTTAGTCAGTTTATTTTCTTTTACATCTCATGTACAAGCAAAAGAAGTTTATTACGTTAATCAAAATAATGTCGAATTTACAAAGGAAGAATATGATTTTATATCATATATGTTTTGGGATGGTGCACAAAATCAAATGAGTTTAAATGATTATGATGATTTTGTAAATTCAAATATTATGAATGGTGAGTTAGATTCACAAATATATTATGATTTACCATTAACACGTTCTACATCTATCGAAGATGCTAATAGAACTTTAAAGATTGTTAAAAGTTGCTCATCAAATTGTTTTATTTCAGTTACTCTTACATGGAAAAACTCTCCTACAGTTAGAAGTTACGATGTAATGGGTGCTTATCTAAGTGGTACAAGTTTAGTAAATACTCCTACTACTTCCATAACTGCTAGTGGTACAACAACAACTTATCGAGATATTAAAAATGATACTAATGGTTTTGGTGTATCAATGAAGTTACCTACTTATGGAACATCAATGGTTATTAATCAGAGTTTTAGAGTAAACAAAGGTGGAACAGTATATGCTAGTTATCAACACGCTATGAAAAGTATTAGCTTAGCAAATAGTAAAAATTATACAATTTCTCGCAATGGATATGGTGGCGTATTTCAATTTAGTGGTACTGCATTAACTACTTATGACAGAATGAATGGTGTAAATATTTCTGTTTAAAAGCATAGATTATGCTTTTGATGAAAAGAAGGGAGGATTTGCTAATGTAAAATATATTAATGTTCATTATTTAATAAGTATTAAAAAGGAAAGGTAGAAAAAATGAAAAGAAAAAAAATTATATTAGTAGTTGCCCTCGTAATGATATTTTTAATAGGGACTATAAGTGCTGGTGCAACTCAAAATAGTAGCTTGTTATTAAAAAACGCTCAACAGGCAGATCTTGCAAGTAAGATACAAGAAAAGATTGAAGAAGAATCCTATCCGGATTACTTTGGTGGAATCTATATAAGTGATGATTCTAATCATGTTGTACTTCAGATTGTAAAAGATAAAATTCCAAAATCCAAAAGTTCTAATGAATATACAACGTTTAAAAATGTTTCTGAAATGGATAGTGATATTGAAATAGAATATGTTGATAATTCTTATAAAGATTTGAATGATATCAATAATAAATTGATAGAATATTTTTCTTCTGAAGATGCAGATATATCAAATCTAAATGCGCATTATATAGATGTTATTAAAAATCAAGTTGTAATAGAATTAAAGAGTGACAAAGCAGATAAAATTAACGTAATCAAAGAAAAAGCTTTTGATACGAATACAATTTCTAAAATGAATGTGAATTCAAATTTAATTAAAATTGTCCAAAAGGATTCTACAAATAATGATTTAGCTTTAAAATCAGGGCAAAAAATTTCAACATCTCTTGGTTCTTGTTCAATGGGGTTCAGAGTGAAAGTTAATGGCGAAAAAGGTTATATTACTGCAGCACATTGTTTTGAGGGAAATGGAGATAGTTCAACCGGTGGAAAAGTTCAATGGTGGAAATATAGTGGCAAAGTAGATGCAGCTTTTGTCAAAAAAGGCGCACTTAATATTTTTTCAGATCCTTCAAATGAATTAGCATATACAAGCGGTGATATAAAAGAGTTAAATGCCAGTGTATCAGCTATTCCATCAGTTAATATGACAATTGCAAAAGCAGGTTTTAAAACTGGATATACAACTGGAAAAATTAAAAACACAAATTATTCTGGTGTATACAATGGTACATATTTTACTGGATTAATAGCTAGTGATATGCATACAGACAATGGAGATAGTGGAGGACCAGTATTTATTCCAATGAATATTAATGGTGGTGCCACTTTGTTGGGTATAGTGAAAGGAACTTCATCTTATGGTAGTGCCTTTGTAAGTGTAGATAACATTTTTGCTGAATTATCATTCGTTAGATATTAATAATAGAATTATGTTATAATATTATTAAAGGATGGCATTATGTTATGAATAAAAATATGCTCTTGATAATGTTATTAGGATTACTAGTAATTTTGCTAATAATTGGATGTTGCAACATAAAAAATAAAAGGATTGATAATCAACTAGTTGAAATTAATAATAGAATAACGGATTATTTTTTGATGGACGACATAGAATATACCAATTTAAGTTTTAATTATATTGATAGTAGCCAAAATAAAGTAATTGTTGGATTATATGAAAATACGAAAGAACAGCAAGATGAATTTAAAAGAATTGTTGTCAATTCTAATCTTATAGTTTTTGTTGATAGTAAAGGAATTGATAATCAACTAGTTGAAATTAATAATAGAATAACGGACTATTTTTTGATGGACAACATAGAATATACCAATTTAAGTTTTAATTATATTGATAGTAACCAAAATAAAGTAATTGTTGGATTATATGAAAATACGAAAGAACAGCAAGATGAATTTAAAAGAATTGTTGTCAATTCTAACCTTATAGTTTTTATTGATGGTAAAGAAAATATAGACTTAACATAAATCAAAAAATAATCTTAAGGGCTATTGGGAGTAAATTCTCATAGCCTTTTTTATTTTTTCAAATTCCTTGTAGTATTTGCACGAGGAAACTAATCAAAATAGATTTTTTATAAGATGCTATATGTGGTATGATTCTTTGAATAAAATTATTGTATCACAAAAATTCTTTTTAACTTTTCAAAAATTAAAAAACTGCTAAGAAATTAATTATTTAATTTCTCAACAGTTCTTTTTAATTTCTTGATCTTATCCTAATCTTATAATTATTTTCATTCAAATGCACATCTCTTTTAGCATAACTATATAAATTTTCTATTGCATTCATTTTTTCATGTTGTGTTTTTTGATTATTTAAATCTAGTGCATCAATGTATAAATTTATAAATTCTTGCTCTGGTACAGTTTTAAAAATTGCCTCTCTATATCCAGTTTGATCTGTATATAATTTTAAAGTTTTTGAAGTAGATATCTCGGGGAAACCATATAATCTATGATAAAACTTTTTTATTTTCTCAATAGTTAAATGATATAGATGATTAAAGTACAAATCGCCATGTTCATACAAAGATTTTAAGTCTATCATTCTATTATTAATTATAGAAACCATTTCTTTAGCTTCTTCATCACTTAAGCAAGGCATTGGTAGTGAGTATAATTCTCTAATGTATTCTTGAAGTTTATGAACTCTGCCATTACGATCAAAAATAATAATTCCATGTCCTATCATGCTTAGTAGAACATTGCTTTGGCTCTCAAAATCTTTAATCGCTCTAGCATAATAATCTAATATTGGTTTTTCAAAGTATTCTATTCTAATTCCATCTACTAAATCAATACCTCGTGCTAAATTATTTGGATCTTCACTATTTGTAATTACTTGCAAATCCAAATCGGAAGTTTTAGTAGCATATCCAGTTGCTACACTTCCATAAAATACAACACCCTCAATATTCTTATTTTCAAGATACCCCTTTTCATTCAAGAAAGTTTTAATTACTTCCGTGAATGTTTTTGTCATTTTCCTTTACCCTCCAACTATTATAAATACATTATAATATATAAATTTTAAAAAAACTATACGTTTGCTTAAAATAAACAACATTTTGCCTTAATTTTAATATTTTTCCTATTTTTTAATAGTTTAACGGTATTTAAACATATTTAAACAAATTTTATATACTTTCAAATAAAATTTTTATATGGTTTTGTTGCATTTATTTTGTCAAGTGATAAAATATAGTAAAATCGAAGTAATTAGATGAAAATACGAATTTATTGGGTTATTATAAAATAATAATCCAATTTTTTTAGGTAAAAATCTAAAAAAGTATTGACATTTAAAATTAGTTCGGTTAGTATAAATACCCTGATGTAATTGCAGTGCTTATGTCAGGGGGATATAGGTGGTGGCAAATATGGGTAGAATTACATCAATATATTTTTGTGAATCTACAAATAATGAAGGATTTTTAAAAAGGAGCATTATCTTTAATAGGATTAATGCCCCTTTTTTTATGGTACGGAGGTGATTTAAATGGAATTTCATGAAGAATTTTTTGATAACTTACTATTAGATGCTGAAGAAATAAAATGTTACTCTTATGAAAAATGTCGAGAAGAAGTAGAAAAGAAAATCAAAAAATATTTGAGAGCCCATTTTAAGTTTATTAACCTAATCCCACCAAAAATAACTGTAAACTATGAATTTAGGTATGAAAGTTTTACTCCAAAGAAAATTGACAAAACTAGTGATTATGTTGCAGATAAGATTGATTCAGAAATGGAAGCACTAGAAATTTATAACAAACTAAAGCAAGTATGGAATAGACTTTCATATAACGAACGGGTTTACACTACTGAAGTTCTGATTTACAAAAAGTCAGAAAATTATGCTATTGATCATATGAAAAATGCAACAAGATATTTACTTGATCATATTAAGAAAAGCTGTATTATAAAACTTGCAATAGCATTTAATGTTGATGAGTAAGAAATTACTCTTTTTTTTTGAGTTTAAGCGATCTCATTAAAAAAGCTAAAATATTTTAGGAGGTGATAAAAAAGTTGATATTAAACCATATTATTCTACTGAACTAGGAACCTTATATAAAGGGGACTGTTTAGAAGTTATGGATTATTTAATTTCACAAAATATTAAGTTTGATGCTATTATAACTGATCCGCCTTATGCAGTTACAAATTTTAGTTGGGATCAAATTATTCCTTTTGATGCAATGTGGGAAAGACTTTTAAAATTAATAAAAGATGATGGGGCTATTGTTTTGTTCGGCAATGAACCATTTTCTAGTAATTTAAGGAAAAGCGGTGAGGAATATTATCAATATGATTGGAAATGGATTAAAACACAAGTAACTGGTTTTGTTAATGCTAAATATCAACCATTAAGATGTTATGAAGATATTATGATTTTTTCTAAATCTGGTGTAGTTCCAAATTGTTCCAAAACTATGTGTTATTATCCGCAGGGGTTAATTCCTGTACATATAAAAAGTAAGCCAAAGCCTACCTTTTCAAAGGGCAAAAATTGGCATTTTAACAAATCAAAGGAATACATTAAAGAATACGAAAATTATCCTCGTAATGTATTACAATTTGCTAGAGAATCTATTCTTTATCATCCTACTCAAAAGCCATGCAATTTAATGGAATATTTGATTTTAACTTATACTAAAAAAAATGAAATAGTATTAGATTTCACTGCTGGTAGTGGTTCTACTTTAATTGCTAGTGAACTATTAAATCGTAGATGGATTGGAATTGAAATTACGGACAAATATTGTGAAGTTATAAAAAAAAGAATTGAAAATGGACTACAATTAAAAATCGATTTTGAAAATGATTTATCAAAGGAGGAAGATTAAATAAGTTATTTCAAAATAAAAAGTCGAGAGAATGTCCTTATAAATCTCGACCAATTAAATTTTATCATAAATAATAATAGGAATACAACTCTCATGATTGGGGGTTATTTTTTATAGAAGGAGTTTTAGCAGATGTATTAGCGTTAATTAATGATGCAATGGGATACATTAAACTTTTTGTTATTGGTGGAACAGCTTTTTTTGTTGCCAAAGATTATGCTCTTAAAATGGCAAGCTCAGATGATAACGAAAAAGCAAGTTACGATAGAAAGGTTAAAACAACTATTATTGCAGGTGTTTGTGCATTAATTACAACTCAATTTGTTTCTTGGGTATTGGGGTACTTTCAATAATGAGAGAACAATTTATAAACAATATAAACAATATTTTAGACAGTAAACAAATTGAAGGTATTAATTTAGAAAGAGTCGATTTACTAAAATCTGTTTTTCAGAATCAAGAATTGTTCAACAAATTATATGTAAATTTTAAAAATTATTTTACAAGTAATTTTAATGAAGATGAATTATTCTTAAAAACTGAAGATTTTGTATATAGACTTCATTATGCAATAAATAATTGGCTAATTCCTATTCATAACTTAAATGATTCAGAAGTAATTAAAACATTAAATAATTTAGTAGATAATGGTATAGATCTATATGAAAGTGTGTCCTATGATGATTATGATAAAGTTATGCTAGATGAATTTGAAGAAATTTACTATGGAAAGGAATACAATATATAATGGATAAAGACCTGAGAAGATTTATCAGAAGTCATAATTTAGTAAATAGAATTTACGATATGCTTTTTTATTTAAAGGTATTAAAAAATAGTGATAATGAAATTAGTACTAAAAAATTTTTTTACTATAGATTAGAAGATGTCGAATATGTTGAGTCACTTGCTAAATTTTTTGAAAATAAGTTACGAAAATATAAAAAAAATCCAGATATTCGATGTAATTTACTAGATTTAATTCAAGATTTAGATTATTTAAAACAATATTTAATTTAATAGTGCAAAATATTTAAATATTTGTTAAAATATAAGCAAATATGGAGGCTATTATGTCATTAAAAAAAAGAATAATTATTTTATGTATAGCATTACTATTAATTATTGGTGTAACTGGTTTAATAACAATTCTTTTTATAAAGCAACATAATAATAATTCTAGTATTAATGTTGATAAAATTAAGGATACTTACAATAATGAGGAAACATCAAATAATAATCAAATTGATATAAGTACGTCTGAAGATGAAGAAATAAAAAATAATAATAATTTAGATACTAATCAAGAAATTCAACAAGAAGAAACTAATTCTAAACAACCTACAATTGAAGATCAAGAAGTAAATACTTCAAATAATAACGATAAACAAGAGCAAAACAAAATACCAATTGAAAATAATTCAGAAGAAAATCAAAATAAGACTGAAAAGGTAGTTTGTTCAAATAATGATTCTGAATTTAATTCTTTTATTGCTCAATATAAACAAAAAAATCCTACTTTCTATATTGTTGATTCATTAGAAGAAGCTAAAAAGTTTGGAAATGATGCTATGAATAAATATGGTTATGCTTATGAATATAATAGTATTCCTGAAATTTTCGAGGGAACTAATTGTATTAAAGAAATTTGGTATGTTAGATTATCAGTTCCCAAACAAGAATGTTCTATAAATGGTGTTTATAATGACACTATGTATTTGTCAGCAAATGACATATATAATATAACTAATGTATTTGATTATTTAAGAAGTAAAGGATATGATTGTGGAACAAAACAATGGTATTATTGATAAAACTCTGTAAAAGAGTTTTTTTTATTATAAAAATTAGGATGGTGATAATATGAATAATAAAAAAAGTAATATATTTAAATCAATTTTACTTTTAGTTTTTGCAATGGTTAGTGCTTTTTTATGCATTGAAAATACCTTTGCAACTGAAACAAAAATCAAAATTATGTATCAGGATTTTTTCATGCTCATCAAAATAGCAGTACGAGCTTTTCACGATATGGACAAATGGCATCTTGGTCTACTAGTAATGGGATAACATCATATTGTATTGAACCCGGTGCAACATTCAGTAGTAATACTGCTTATGTTACCTATGTTCATAATGATGTAAATCTTTTGAATATTATAAATGAAAACACATCTAATAATGCTAACAAAATAAATCAAGTGCAATTAGATCAAATGAAATTAATTGCAAATTATGGTTACGGCTATCAAGATCATAATACTCTTGCTTATCGTATGGCAACACAAATGCTTATTTGGAGAGTAGTTGATCCTAACCAAGTATTTACTAATTCAAATTGTACTGTTAATGATTGTCGAGCAATTAGTGATGCTGAAGCAGGTGTAGCTGATGAGATGGCTGAAATTATGGAATTAGTTGCTAATCACAATTCCAGACCATCATTTAATGGCGAAACAGTAAATATAAATTTAGGTGAAACTGTTACATTAGTTGATGAAAAAAATGTTTTAAGTAATTATAGTGTAGCATCGTGTGAAAATTGTTCTGCTACTATTACTGGTAATAATCTACAATTAACTGCAACAGGAACTGGTAATTTTGTGGTTAGATTAAGTAAAAACACTAATACTAATTATAATGAAACAATGGTTTTTGCAATTAGCAGTAATTCACAGAATCAAATCATATCAGGTTCAATAGATCCAATTATATCCACGCTTGGTGGTTATATAAATGGAGGAACTATTGAGGTACATAAAGTTGATGAATTGGGTAATGACTTAAAAGATGTAACTTTTAAAGTTTACGATTCTAATAATCAAGAAGTATGTAATATTGTGACTGATAAAAATGGATTTGGTAATTGTTCAAATCTTTCTTTAGGCAATTACACAATTAAAGAGATTTACACTCCTGAGGGATATGTATTAGATGATAAAGTTTATAATTTTTCTATAACATCAACAGATAGTAAAGTTGAGTTTAATTTTGAAAACACATTAATTCATGGAAATGTTGAATTATATAAAATATCTGAATCTCAAGATACAGATGCAATATTAGATGGTGCTATTTATGGAATATATGATTTAGGTAATAATCTTGTTGCAAAATTAACAGTAGATGGTAATGGTTATGCTAAATATGAGAATTTAAAATATGGCGATTATTACCTTAAAGAAATTAAAGCATCAATTGGGCATGAATTAGATACTAACATATACAATTTTAGTATTAATAAAAATAATGAAACAATAAAAATAACCTCTATCGAACCAGTAAGACAATTTAATTTTACTCTCACAAAAACTATGGGTAATGGTGTTAGTGGAGTTGTTGATACAGAGCCAAATGCTAAATTCGATATTTATTTAGTAAGTACTAATAAAAAAGTCGCTACTATAAAAACAAATAGTGATGGAAAAGCTAATATTAAACTAAATTATGGTATATACAATGTATGTCAAACTTCAGGTAATTCAAATACTTTATTAGCTGAATGTTTTGAAATTGATTTAACTAAAAATGATGTTGAAAAAGTTGTAAATAATGAATATATTAAAGCTAAATTAAAAGTATATAAAATTGATTCTAACACAGGAGAATCCATAAATATGTCAGGCATTCAATTTAAAATTAAGAATTTAGATACTAATGAATATGTCTGTCAAACTACTGATATAGTTCAATGTGTTTTTGAAACAAATGATGATGGGGTTCTGATTACTCCTTTACCTCTAAATAGTGGAAATTATCAATTAGAGGAAGTTGATCAAAAATTAGATGGCTACTTATGGAATGATGAGCCTTTAATCTTTACTATCAATTCAGACAATATTATTTATGATGATACTTATGGGGCAATTGTAGAAGTTGAATTTGCTAATAAAAAAGTGACTGGTACCATTGAAATTATTAAAAATGGTGAAGAATTAATAATTGAAAATGGATATTACTCTTATGAGGAAGTACCGCTAGCAAATGTAGAGTTTGGATTGTATGATGAAAATGGTAATTTAATTGTAAAAGTTACTACTGATGCAAATGGATATGCTAAAATTGAAAATTTAAAATTAGGAAAGTATATTTTAAAGGAACTTGTTACTAATGGAAATCACATTTTGGATATAAATGAGTATGAGGTAATTCTTGAATATAAGGATCAATATACTGCTAATATTGAATATAAAATTACAATAAATAATTATTTACCTAAAGGTGAACTAGAATTTACAAAAGTTGATATATCAGATAGTAAGCCACTTCCTAATACTACAATTGAAATTTATAAGGATGAAGAAAACCCTCAATTAGTATTTACTGGTAAAACTGATTCTAATGGTAAAATAATTATTAAAAATTTACCTATCGGCAAATATTTTATCGTTGAAAAAGAAGCCCCAGAGGGTTATCAAATAAATCTAGATAAAATGTATTTTGAAATTACTGAAGATGGACAAATAATTAAAGCAAATATGACTAATGAAATGATTGTTGAAGTTCCAAGTACGGGAATTTCTGATTCTAATATTATCAACGTAATAGGTATTGCAATAATTATATTGGGTTTAGGATATATTGCTTATGGAAAATTTAAAAAGAAGTAGGAAACATTTTTTTGTATTTGGCTCCTTAATTGCTCTTTTTGGTATAGGGATATTTTGCTATCCTTTTTTTAAAACTAAGGTTGTGGAGTATCAAGAAGAAAAAAAAGTTGCACAGTTCTTTGAAATAAGTTCTCAAGAGAAAGAAAATATAATTGATAAAAAAGAAAAAATAAATACTACTCAAAAAGAGCCTTATATTGGAATATTAGAAATTCCATTGTTGAATTTAAAAAAGGGCTTTTATAAAATTGATGATGTTAATAATAACGTAAATAGAAATATTCAAGTTATAAAAGGATCTGATATGCCTAATGTTGTAAATGGCACTTTTATATTAGCAGGACATTCAGGATCAGGAGTTTATTCACATTTTAAAAACTTATATAAGTTATCACTTAATGATGACTTATATATTTATTATGGGGAGAATAAGTATTCATATAAAATAGTGGATATTTATGATGTTGAAAAAAATGGAAAAGTAAAAATCAAAAGAGATGGTAATCAAACATATTTAGTATTAATTACTTGTAGATATAATACAAATAAACAAATAGTAATTATTGCAGAATTATTATCAAAAGAAAAATATTAAAAAGGAAAGGATGATTTTATGAAAAAGAAAAACAATGATAAAAAAAATAGAAAGAAATTATTAGTAGTGCTAGGAATTGGAGCATTTACCGTTTTAGGTGGAACTCTTGCTTATTTCACTACAAGTGACACAATTATAAATAATTTTAAAACGGCTTTATATGAACATTCTATTGTAGAAAAGTTTGAGTCGCCAAGCGATTGGACACCTGGTAGTACTACTGAAAAAACAATTAAAGTAACAAATAATGGCAGTATAAGTATGGCAGTTCGAGCAACATATACTGAAAAATGGGTAAATGGAAATGGTGAAGAAATATCATTAATAGATGATGAAGGTAATCGTGCATCTATTATTAACTTTGGTGATGGCTGGGAAAAAGCAACAGATGGATATTATTACTATGGTAGTAAAGAAAATTTAACAAAATTAAATAAAGATGAAACATCAACATCATTCATTAATAGTGTAACTTTTAATGAAAATATTCAAGCTGATTTAAATAAAACAGTTTCTGACAATGGTCAGGTTATTACTTATACATCAAGTGGAAATGGTTATGATAATGCTAAATATGTTCTTACGATAACTATTGATACTATTCAATATGATCAAGCACAAAATATTTGGTAATTTAAAAATTAAAGAAAGTCTAAAATTTTATTTTTGGACTTTCTTATTTTTTAAAGAGGTATATTTATGTTAGTAAAAATTAAAAATGCTATTTTTAGAATACTTTATGTATTGATAATTATATATTTACTTGTATTTGTTCCATGCTTATGGAGGAGCAAACCTTTAGTAGTTATATCAGGTAGTATGGAGCCAACTCTAAAAGTTGGTGGAATACTTTATTATGAGAAAATTGATATAGATGATTTTAAAATTAATGATATTTTAGTTTATAAAACAAAAAACCATATAATATCTCATCGTGTAGTTGATATAGTTGATGATGGTTTTATCACTAAAGGAGATGCAAATAATTCGGTTGATAATAATTTAATAAATAAAAGTAAAGTATTGGGGAAAGGAACGGATTGGTCGATACCATATATAGGTTATTATGCGGATTTCATTTATACTCATAAATATCTATTATATATATCACTATCAATTATAGCTGTAGATTTGCTAAATGATTTTTATCGACAACATAAAAAGAAAAGAGGTTTAATTAATGAAAAAAATTCTTAAATTAAGTATCATAATTTTAGCTATTTTTTGTTCTATATCAAATACCTTAGCACTCTTTTCAACAACAACTGATTTAAAAAGTGTTTTTAATACTAAAAAATACAATTTTAATTTAAATGCAACAGGTGGCATTTTCGAAAATAGCGATATTAATATTAATGATAAAATAATAGTTTTACCAATACCAGTAAAAAATGGTTATAATTTTTTGGGATATAGTGATTCTTTAAATGGTAATGTTATATATTCAAATAATATAAATGATATTAATCTAATTAATAATACATCTGTTTATGCAAAATGGAACACTAAAACTTATACGATAACTTATGATCTTAATGGTGGAATGTTAAATAACCCAATATATAATTATAATGTGGAAGATAATTTTACTTTACCAATACCAGTAAAAAATGGTTATGATTTTGTTGGGTGGACGGGTACTGGTGTAAGTACACCAACATATAATTTTACGATAAGTAATTCAACTGGAAATAAAACTTTTACTGCGAATTGGAAAGCAAAAAAATATTCAGTTGATATTAATTCAATTATTCAAAATATAGCTTATAGTGCAGGATTGTCGGGTTTTACTTTTTCGGTATGGATTAATGATAAGCAAGTCGCCGATCATGTAATCGATTATTATAATGATTCAGTTGATTATGGCTCAAATGTAAGAGTTTATGTTTATGATAGAGATGGTTATAGTGTAACCTCTTTTAGAGATCAAACTTGGACAGTTACTAATAATATAACAATTAATCCTACATGGTATGACAATATAGCACCAACTATAACAAGTTTTACGGTTGAAAATCTGGGATATTATGACCCCAATAAGGGTGCTGCAGCAGGATGGAATATTAGAGTTACGATAAATGCTTACGATAATGGAACTGGTATTCAAAAATATCAAATGTGGATTAAGCCATATCTAAATGGAAGTGGCTCAACTGTTCATGAAACTTCTTCAAGAGTTTTTACAAATGTTTTATATTTACAAAGCGGTGGTAGAACTTTCTGTGCTACAGCTATTGATAATGCTGGAAATAAATCTGAAAAATGTGACACGATAAGAGTTTAAAAAATAAGGAGGAATTTTTAATATTTCAAATATTAAATGTAACACCAGTTGAACAAAGTTGGTTCCAAGATATTTTTAGGAGTTTACTTTGGACAATAGGCAAAGGTATATTAGTAACTTTAGATGGCTTCTTCAATGTTATTCAAAATATTTGGCGATATGATTTCTTCAATAATGAATATGTTGATAAAATTTTTAATGGTGCCATTATAGTAGCTTGTAGTTGGTTAGCATTAAAAGTATTAATTGAACTAGTTATGAATTTTATTATAAAAAATGAAACAAGAGAATCACCATTTTTTGTTTATAGAGGAATAGTTTTAGCAATAGTTATGATGTTTTTAGTTCCCTCTCTTTTTGACTTTGGTCAGAAAATTAGCACTGGTTTAACTGAAGCAGTTATATCAGAATCTGGAATGTCTAATTCATCCGATGCTGAACTTACTATATCAAAATCTATAATAGAAGCTATGATATATAAAAATGAAACAGAAGAAACAAATGCTGACTATTTTGTAAAAAATTGGAAAACGGCTGACATTAATGATACAAGTGGAGGATTTGCAGGTTTTGGAGATGTATATAAATATTCTATTAATTTTTTTATGTTGATAATGTTATCTATTATAACGATATTTTTGCTTTTTTTTGTAGCAATTCAAATGGCAAAACGAGTTATGGAAATAGCACTTTATAAAATAATATCTCCATTTTGTGCTACCTCTCTTACATCAAACCAACCACGGGCATTTGAATTATGGTGTAAATCAAGTATGGGAGCTTTTTTAATTACTACGGTACAATTTGTGGGAATAGGTTTACTACTAACCATTTTTAGCGATGCATTTTCTAAAACGGGTACAATGGCAGGAATTTTTTTGGTCATTGGAGCATTACTATTTATTATTTCTACTCCTACTTTAATAAGTACCTTACTGAATCAGCAATCAGGTTTAGCTTCAGGTATGCAAGACATACAATCCCTAGTAGCAATGGGGCATTTAACAGGTCAAGGACTTGGTCTTGCGAGTGCTGGAACAATGACTGCATTAGGTATTGGTGCTAAAGTAGTAGGGGGAACAGCTAATTTAACTGCTCGTGGAGCATCAAGTATTATTTCAGGAGGTGGATCAAGAATATCAGATATGATGAATAAATCAAAGAAATTGACATCGGATCAAAAAGCAATTGTTCAGGATTCTATTAATCATCATAATCCTAGAAAAGCTCAAAGGCAAGTTGCTGACTTTTTAAGTGAAAATTCCAATGGGAAATATAGTTCTAAGCCTTATAATCCTGATAACATGAATTTTGGACATTTTAATAATACTAAATTTAATACTATGAGAAATCAATATACCAATAATAAAACAAATTTTACAGATAGGAAGTTTATGTAATGTATTTAATACCTAAAAATATAAAAGTTAAGCGAGAAATATTTAAAGGCTTTGGAATGCTCGAATTACTTGTTTTAGGAATGTCTTTAATAATTGGATTTATATTACAAAATTTTGTTGTTGATTATAAATTAAAAGTATTCTTATTTATAATCTTTCCAATTATTACCTTTTTTTTGCTTTTTCCACTTCCAAATGGCTCAAAACTTATAATTATTTTGAAAAAATTTGCAATTTTTCAAAAAAGTCAAAAGAAATACAAACTAAAAAATTAATTTTATGCTATTGCATTTAAAATAAAGCAATAAAAAACAAGAATATGGAAATTTAGACATGCAAAAAAGAATTACTGAAA
>CALVQO010000002.1 GCA_944358145.1 uncultured Bacilli bacterium
CCTACTGGACCTGCTGGGGCTACTGGGGCTACTGGACCTACCGGACCTGCTGGGGCTACTGGGGCTACTGGACCTACCGGACCTGCTGGGGCTACTGGGGCTACTGGGGCTACTGGACCTACCGGACCTGCTGGGGCTACTGGGGCTACTGGACCTACTGGACCTGCTGGAGCTACTGGGGCTACTGGACCTACTGGACCTACTGGACCTACCGGACCTACTGGACCTACTGGACCATAATAAAAGAGTCAAGGGTTTTAATCTCTTGACTTTTTTATTTTATTTTTACCAAAATCAAACTTGCATCTATATCATTAATTTATACGTTGTGATAAATATATCATTGTTTGTTGCATATTCTATTACATATTTATTTTTCTTTTTTACTATTAATAATCCTATTGTTTTATTATGATTTTCCTTTATATTTTTATCTATATAATTTACATATAATTCTAATTGTCCGATATCTTTAGGATGATATTCTCTTGTTTTCAGTTCAACTACTACATAAGAATCTAATTTTATATTAAAGAATAATAAATCTATTTTAAATGTATGATTGCTAATTTTAATTTTATATTCATGTCCTACAAGAGCAAAGCCTGTTCCTAATTCTAAAAACTTATTTTCTAACATTTTGATAATATATTTATGTAATGCTTTTTCATCTAGATGATCTAATTGTTTGTTAATTTTAATTAAAATTGGATCTTTTATCATATCTTCTATGGTTAAAGAGTACTATCATTTATCAATTTAATGTTTTCTTTATCTGCATATGATAATCGATCATATGCTTTACTTTTAATTAATTCTCTTAGTTCTCTTACAGATAAACTATTTAATATTACTTGATTGATGTAATAATTACGTTCATTTTCATTTTTAATAGAAAGAATTTCTACTATTTGAGACCAAGAAATGCTCGACAATGTAGAGCCTTTCTTAAATAGCAAATAAAATTTTCTACATCTTCTTAGCAATTCCTTACCATACGTTCTTCCATATCTTTTAGACAACTTATTGCCCCAAATATTAATTAAGTTATCACCATATTTAGCCCTTTTGTTTCCACCTTGGGCTTCTATTAATAATCGTCCAATATTCATTTGTAGTTTTTCACTATTATCTTGAAAAGTACGTACTCGCTGATTTATTTCATAACTTTCAATTAAATTTTTTATTTCTAAATAATATTTTTCTTTTTCCATTTAAACCTCCTGTTCTTTTTCTATAACACATTAAACCCGGAATGTAAATCTATTGAAATGATTATGGTTACAAATTTTTATTTTTATAACAATATCTGGCAAAATTTGTGTCAAACAAAAAGGGGCTGTCGGGAAATTAAGTAATTAATTTTTCAACAGTTCTTTTATTTCGTAAAATTTAAAAAGCTCTGAAATCATAAGGAAATCAGAGCATTTTTGTGATACAATAATCTTGTTCAAGGAGTTGTATCACATGTCTTATTTTACTATAAAAAGTAGTTTTTGGCTAGTCCCCTCATATAGATGTGATGAGGAATTTTGAAAAATTGATAAATTTATGGAATTTTTAGAAAAATCTGGAGTTGGAAAAATCGTTGAAAGTGTAAAGACAAAAGATAAACAGTGTAAAGGTCGTAAAGGTTATAATCCATATAATCTTTTTGCCATGATTATATATTGTTTTGCAAAATTTAAGGCTAGTCTTAGAGATATAGAAGATAAATGTATTTTTGATTTAAGAGTTTTGTATATTATGGAAGGAAATATTCCAGATCATTCTGTCATTGGTGATTTTATAAATGAATATATTATTCCCTATCAATATGAAATTTTTACTACTATTACTAAACAAATAATTAAAGATTTTAACTTAACAATCGAAGACATCTTTGTTGACGGCACAAAATTAGAAGCCAATGCTGATAAATATAAATTTGTGTGGAAACCTACAAAATATCACACTAGACTAGATATAAAAATAAAGGAATTATTAAAAGAAATGGGTTATGTTCCAAACTCGAACAAATTAATTAAAGCTGAAGAATTGAACAAGCTTTTAAAAGATTATGCTTCAATAAATCAAATAGAAATTCCTATTCCTACAAGCAGAGGCAAAAGGTTATCAAAAGAACAAAAAAATTATAAACTTGCTTATCAATATCTTACCAAATTATTAGAATACGAAGAAAAAGAAAGAATTTGTGGTAAGAATAGAAACTCTTATTATAAAACGGATAAAGATGCAACAGCTATGGTATTAAAAAAAAGATTATTATTCTAAATTAAGTCATGATTTTCATGCAGGGTATAACGTTCAAGTTCTAGTATCTAACTTACTAATATTGATGTATGGTGTATTTCAAGATAGAACTGATTATTATACCTTTATACCTATGAATAACCTTTATTTTAAATATTACCAAAGGCATCCTAAAAACATATGTGCTGATTCAGGATATGGAATACATATTAATTATAAATATTTAAGAGAACATCATATTGGCAATTATGTTAAATTTCAAACATGGAGTGGCGAAGCAAGTGGAAAATCACCTCAATTATTTTATACCTTTAATGATGGTGTAATGTGTTTAGATACTTGCATTGGAAAAGAAATACCTTTTAATCAAAACTACCATCAAAGAAATAAAGAAGGAAAATTATTTAAATTTATAGGTTGTAATAATTGTAAATATGCCTATAAATGTAAGGCTAAACTAAAACACAAAGATTATGATTATCGAACTGTCGAATTAATTCCTGATTATGAATTGTTAAAAGAAGAAGCAAGAAATAACCTACAAAGTCCTAAAGGAATAGAAATGCGAATTAACAGAAGTATACAAGCAGAAGGAACATTTGGACAAATAAAAAATAACATGAATTATGATAGAATTAGAAGAAGAGGCTTAGAAAATGTATCTGTAGAAATAATGCTTATGTGTTTAGGAGTAAATTTAAGAAAATATTTTTTGTCATTAGATGATAATAAATTTAAAAATAATTATTGGAAAATACCTACTACTTTACACAAAGAAATATTTCCAAGTGTAAAGCCAAAAGAAAAAAGACTGTCAAGAAATTAATCACTTAATTTCCCGACAGCCCCTTTTCTTAAATTTATTCATTGAACATTAGTATGTTATATGATATACTTATTAAGTAAAGGGAGGAATTATGAAAATATTAAAATATAAAAAAGGAAAAAGAAATGAATACAAAGTATTAACAGATGAATCTGAATATACATTATATGATGATATTATTATAAAACACGAATTATTACTAAAAAAAGAGATCAATAAAAAAGAATGGGATACCATTCTAAAAGAAAATAATTTATTAAAAGCATATTATGAATCTTTAAAAGCTATAGCTACCAAACTAAGAACAGCTAAAGAATTAAAAGAAATATTAAAGAAAAAAGGCTATGCCACTCAAGAAATAGAATATGCTTTAAAAAGATTAGATAATGAAGGATATTTAAATCATAAAACATATATTGAAGCATATATACATGATGCTATTCATCTAAAAATGGAAGGGGAAAGTAAAATCTTAGAAGATCTAAAAAAACTAGGATTTTCAGAAAAAGAAATAAAAGAATATTTAGATAAAGTAAATCATTCTATATATAAAGAAAAAATAGAAAAATATATTAATAAAAAACTAAAAGGAAATAAAAAGAGTGCTAATGAATTTAAAAGAAAAATAACTCTTGATTTAATTAACAAAGGATTTAATAAAGAAGATATTTCCAATTATTTAAATCATTTAGAAATAAAAGATAATGAACTAGAATTAGAAAAAATAATTCATAAACTATATCATAAATATATCAATAAATATGATTTATATACAACAAAAAGGAAAATAAAAGAACATCTATATGTCAAAGGCTATATCAATATTGATATAGAAGAGTATTTAAAAAGAACCGATTAAGGTTCTTTTAGTTTGAACTATTACTTGCATTTTCATAAGTATTAATTAAATTATCCATATAAATGCTATATTGACTATCCATTTCACTATCAATAATATCAAGTTCATATAGATCTCTATAATAACGAATAGCATCTACCATTAAAGACTGATCTTCATTTAACTTATCTTGAGCAATAGCCTCTCTCATTGAATCAACAGAATCATCATAACTTGCTTTTTCACCAGTTTTCGTTTTTAAGATAACATGATATCCAAGTTCAGTAGTAATTACTTCAGTAGAATATTCTCCATCTTCAAGATCATTAGCAGCTTTAACTAACTCATCATAGCTACTACTTAAAGAACCAATATTAATTTCTCCAAGATTACCACCTTCATCTTTAGTATCATCATCTTCTGAATATTCTTCAGCTAAACGAGCAAATGCACTTTCAATATCTTCACCATTATCCCGAGCTTGATTAAGTTCATCAATAATAGTTTGAATAGTTTCTTCTGCTTCCTTTTCTGCTGCTTCTTGTTCTTCATCAGTCATATCATCTGTAACATCTGGAGTAACTAAAATATGAGAAATCGTCATATCAGGATAAACATCATTTTCATAATAATCTTGTAATTCTTCATCAGTGATATTATCTTCAACATAAGCAGTAATTGCTGCATTTTGCATATAACTAATATAAGCATAATTTTGATAAGCTTCTACAGTTTGAAAACCGTTATATTGAAGTAAACTTAATAATTCTTCTTCAGATCCAGCATTTGCTCTAAGTTGATCTACCATAGCTTCTGCATAAGCTTGTCCATTTTCCATTTCATCAGGGAACTCTTTCTCAAAAATGTACTTATCGATCATATTAAGTAGAGTATCTAACCCATAATTATTTTTGATTTCTTCATAAAAATCATTAGCACTAATCATATCTCCATCTTTAAATGTTACAACTGCCTCATCACCATTAGATAGTGTTGGTATCTTACCACATCCACAAAGAAGTAATGAACATACTCCTAAAATCAATACTTTTTTCTTCATTAATATTTCCTCCTAATAAGACAATTATAGCAATTTAAAACAAAAAATACAAGAAAAAGGAATGATTTCTCCTTAATTTTCACTTTTTCAACACAATAAATCAATATTTTAGCCAAAAGAAAGTAAAAAAGAATTGGGTTTTTATCCCGCACCAATTTATTCTTTAACCATACTATATAAGTGAAAAGACAAATAAAGGAGGAATGATTTATGAATAACTGCGGATGTGGCGCTGGGTTAAGTGCTGCCATGATTTTAGTATTATTTATCCTATTAGTCATCATAGTAGGAGCATTCATTTAGTCTTTTGTAAGCTTAAGGAGGTGTCCCATGGGATGT
Organism: uncultured Bacilli bacterium; assembly: GCA_944358145.1. Taxonomy (GTDB): domain Bacteria; phylum Bacillota_I; class Bacilli_A; order RF39; family UBA660; genus Caccenecus. The sequence goes on from CALVQO010000002.1 coordinate 5,317, forward strand.
TGTAAAGATAAGTGTCCTTCAAATAATGGAGGATGCGGACTTCAAAGTAGCGCGTTTTTAATAATTGTTTTATTTATCTTGTTAGCAATTATCTTTGGCGGATTTTTATATTATTAAAGAGGCTTCACCTCTTTTTTTCTTTTGACAAAGAAATAGGGTTATAGTAATATATAAAGAAGGGTGAGGTATATTATGACTAATCAAGAATTACTAGAAATTATTAATCTAGCCAAGAAAAACCAAATATCTGTAGAATCATTAAAAAGAATACTTAAATTAATGGAAATTGATGGTGCCATACCAGCACATCAAACTTTTAGGATAAAATTACTGATTACATCAGGAAAAATGAAAGACAAAGTGCTATTATCATTATTAGAACAAGTTTATCAAAAGGGATGTAGTAATTGGCAAAATGTTCTTCTTTTAGATAATCATCCTATTTTAAAAGAGTATTTAAAAGAAAATGGAAGTAACTTGAATAAGAAAGTGTGGGGTATGATTTTAGATTTTGTGAATATCATGCCATTAGATGAAAGGCTTGAAAGATTTTATGTTAAAGAATTATCTTTTCGAATAAACAATTTGTCTATTGAAGAACTAGATTTCTTTCATAAAGTTTTAAGAAGTAGTATGAATACACCCCTACTTTATAGCACATGGTATTTACCTTTTTTCTTAGACAGAAAAAGGACATGTAAGAATCGTAACTTATTATTAGGTATATTAAAAACTAGTCTTTTTGGCTTTGGATTAACTATAGATGAGCAGGAAATAAAAGCTAAAAAAATTATTCATTGTTTTGACTTATATGGTGAAGAATTCGCTAGCGTGTATGGTAGTGCAATTAAAGTGGTTGATAACCTAGAAATTCCACGTGTTACTAGTGAAGAGGAAATAGATATTTATATAGAATTATTCACTTTAATTAGCTATGTTTACATGGTAAAAGAAACAGCAGTGAAAAACTTTTTAACATCTTTTTACTATAGTTTAGCTACAAATAATGAAATTGATACTCAACAGCGTTTAGAATTTGTAAGGAATCTAAGTGATATTAATCTTATTTTAAAAGATAGTTTAGTGAAACAATTATGGAATACTTATTTAGACAAAGGTATAGAAGGAATGAAAGTACTAAAATATGCTTTTTTAAATAAGGGAATCAAAACGAATCTTTTATGTAAAAACTTTTTAGAACAAGAAACATCAGTAGAAGTGTTAAAACTAGCAAGAGAAGTATTTAGAAAAAATCGCGTTCGAAAAGATGAAGAAGCATTATGTATTTTAAATGATTTAAAAACACCAGCAGAAAAAATAGAATTTTTACACTTTTTAGATAATAAATATCCAGATATTAACCCCAAAGAAGAAGAAAATAGAGCAATAAAGGAACAGGAACTATTAAATGCTTATCAAGCTTTTTTAAATAATCAAATTGGATTAGCAAAATTAGAAGAAAGTCTATATTCTTCAGAGGATCTAACCATTAATTTGATAAGAAAGAAGAAACATAATGGAAGAGTATAAGTTAAAAATATTAAAAGATATTTTAAAGTTTAGCGGTAAAGTTTTAAGTGAAGAAGAAAGTTCTTTATTATTCGCATCTGCTCTTTATCAGAGTAAAGAATATTTTACTAGTGCAGCTTTACTTGTTAAAAATAATTCAATTAATATTGATGAATTTTTAAGTTTAAGCACGTTGAGTAGGGAGGAACTAAAAGAATTTTTAGAACCAACCGAAGAATCATTTGATTATTTTGCAGAAGTAACCCCTGCAGATATTTTATCATCTCTAAAAGAAGTTGAAGATTTCATGAAGAGTAACCCTGAAGAATATGAGAAAAGTAAGTTACTTCAAAAAGAAAGAATAGAAAAAATTAAAGAGTTAAAAAAGCAAGCTAAAGAAGAATGGCAAAGAGGAGCTTAAAGGCTTCTTTTTAAATTCGTAAAATTTTTGTAAAGAAAGAAAAAAAGCTAAACAAGCGAACACTTTCATCTTTACAAAAGAAACAAGTTTTGGTAAGATTATGGTAAGCAGTGGTACATTGTGGTAGAAAGTGGGGGACCAAAAATGTTCATGGGCGAGTATCATCATAATATTGATGACAAAAATAGACTAGTAATTCCCTCAAATTATCGTAGTAATTTGGGAGAGACGTTTATTGTTACACGTGGTCTAGAAAAATGCTTATACATCTACACACAAACAGAATGGCAAAACCTCGTCGATAAGTTAGCAAATTTACCATTTACCAAAAAAGATGCCCGTGTATTTGTAAGATCTTTCTTTTCTGCCGCTGCTAGTTGCAATCTTGATCGCCAAGGTCGCATAAATATTACTTCCCAACAGGCCGTTTACGCCGGTTTAGAAAAAGAGTGTGTCATAATCGGCGCAAATGACCGCATTGAAATTTGGTCTAAAGATAATTGGGACAAATTTAATTTAGAGTATTCAGAAACATTAGAAAGTGTTGCTGAAAACCTATTTAATGGAGAGTAAAAAATGAAACATTACAGCGTGATGATGCGTGAGGTAATAGAAGGCCTCAACTTAAAAGATGACGGAGTATATGTAGATGCCACACTAGGATATGCTGGTCATAGTAGTGAAATTTTAAAAAGAATAAAAAAGGGTAAACTTTTCGCCTTTGATGCGGATAGTGAGGCGATAAGCTATTCGCATCAAACCTTAAGTGAGATTTCTTCTAATTTTAAAATCATTCATTCTAATTTTATTCATTTAAAAGAAAAATTAGATGAAGAAGGGGTTAACCTTGTAGATGGATTTCTTTTTGATTTAGGAGTATCTAGTCCCGAAATTGATAATGCCAAAAGAGGATTTAGCTTTATGCAAGATGGCGTTTTAGATATGCGTATGGACTCATCTGCTCCGCTTACAGCTAAAATAGTAGTGAATACTTATGAGGAAAGTGCTCTATTAAAATTATTTTATGAATATGCAGAAGAGCCAAGAAGTAAAGATATTGTAAGAGAAATCATAAATTATCGCGAAAAAAAGGAAATTACCAGTACTTTAGAATTAGTAGATATCATCAAAAAAGGAGTAGGAGCAAATTACTTTTATCGTCATCATCCTGAAAGAGTAATCTTTCAAGCTCTAAGAATTGAAGTAAATCAGGAATTAAAAGCCATAGAAACAGCTTTGCCAGATGCGATTAAAAGGTTAAAAAAAAGTGGAAGAATATGTGTAATTACTTTTCATTCTCTAGAAGATAGAATAGTAAAAAAAATATTTAAAGAATATAGTGAGGTTAATGATTTTGTTAAAGGACTTCCTGAAATTCCTTTAGAATATCTTCCTCTAATTAAATTAATTAATAAAAAACCAATAATTCCCAGTGAAGAGGAATTAAAAGAAAATAGTAGAAGTAAAAGCGCAAAACTAAGAATAGTAGAAAGGATTTAGTTTATGAGAACAAAAAGAGTAAAAAGGATTAAGTTATTAAAAGGAGAGAAAATGATGGCATTCTTACTCGTTTTCTTTGGCTTTATTGTTGTACCATCAGCATGGGTATATACAAAAGCTTTACTTTCAGAAACCAACATTGAACTAGAAAGAATAGAAAGTAAAATAGATTCTCAAAATGATACAAATGAAGCTTTAAGCATGCAAATTGATGAACTAGCTTCTATTGAAAACATTCAAAGTATTGCGAGTGCAAATGGTTTGTCGTATAATAATAGTAATATTAAAACGATAAATGAATAGGAAGTGAAATATGAAAAAAAAGAAATCGAGAGTAAAAGTCAATAGATTATTTATCGGCATCTTTTTTTTCGCTTTTTTATGTGCAATAATAAAACTTGCTTATGTAGCACTTAGTCCCAATGTAGATGGAATGAATCTTACGGAATTCGCTGATAATAGAAACACAGCTAAAGAAACACTATATGCATCACGGGGAAACATATATGATGTTAATGGTGAAATTTTAGCTAAGAACGTAAACTCTTATACTTTAGTCGCTTATCTTAGTGAATCAAGAACAACGGATCCTGAAAATCCAAAACATGTAGTGGATAAAGAAGCAACGGCTAAAGCTTTATCCGAAGTATTAGATATGGATTATGAATATGCTTTAGCAAGACTAAATGTAGAAGGTGCTTATCAAGTTGAATTTGGTACTGCCGGAAGAGATTTAAGTGAAAATAAAAAAGCAGAAATAGAAGCACTAGATTTAGATGGAATAGGATTTATCAGTGGTAGTAAAAGATATTATAAGCAAGGTAGAGCAGCATCCTATATTATTGGTTATGCTAGGATGAATGAGCTTGGTGAAATTGTTGGAGAAATGGGAATTGAATCTTATTATAATGATGAACTAAAAGGTACAAATGGTGAGACCATGTATCAAAAAGATGCCTATGGTTATCAAATGGGAGATGCTTATTATACAATAGATCCAGTAAGTGGTAGTGATATATATTTAACCCTAGATTCTCAAATTCAATTAATATTAGAAGATGTCTTAAATACTTTAGAAGAAAATTATGAATTTGCATGGGCAACATTCACGGTAATGGATGCTAAAACTGGAGCAATAGTAGGAAGTGCTTCTAGTCCTGATTTTAATCCCAACACTTTAGAAGGACTAACTAACTATGTCAATCCTTTAGTAGGATATACTTATGAACCAGGATCAACAATGAAAATATTTTCTTGGTTAGCAGCAATGGAAAATGGGGTTTATGATGGTGATGAGACCTTTATGTCAGGAAAAATTGATGTAGCAGGAGCAACAATATATGACTTTAATAATGCTGGATGGGGTGAAATTAGTTATGACACAGGTTTTGCTTATTCATCCAATGTTGGTGCTACCAATTTAGCCTTAAAACTAGGAAGTGAAAAATTAAGAACATTTTATGAATCATTAGGCTTTGGTTCCAAAACAGGAATTGAACTACCAGGAGAAGAAAGTGGAATATTACGTCTTACTTATGAATCAGAATTAGCCAGTGCTTCTTTTGGTCAAGGAATAACAACAACACCGATCCAAACTTTACAAGCCCTAAGTGTTTTAACCAATGATGGCGTTATGCTAAAGCCATATATCGTAGATAAAATTGTTGATGAAAATGGCGAAGTAACTTATGAGGGAGGAAGAACTGAACTAGGTAAAAAAGTATCTAGTGAATCCATTAATAAAGTTTATGAATTGATGTATGATGTTGTATACAATGGTTTATCGACAATTTGGCAACCAAACAATGTAACTTTAGCCGGAAAAACAGGAACAGCCCAAATCGCTAGTCCAACTGGTGGCTATTTAACAGGAAGCACCAATTATATCCGTTCTTTTGCAGGTATATTTCCTTATGAAAATCCCGAATATATATTATATGTATCAGTAAAACAAATTGATGGTGGTTCTAGTGCTGTTGCTAGTGCCGTAAGAAGTGCTGTAGAAAGTATTGCTAATTATGCTAATATTACTAATACTGAATCTGATTTAGATTTAACGAAAATCATTAATTTAAGCAATTATATGAGTAGTGATGTAGAAACAACGATTAGTGAATTAGAAAAATTAAATTTAAAAGTAATCAAACTAGGAAATGGATCTACTGTAATTAATCAATATCCTTTAAAAAATACCAAAGTCCTAGCAGGTAGTAAAGTATTCATTTTAACAGATAATAACGAATATATTATGCCTGATATAACAGGATGGAGTAGTAGTGAAGTCATGAATTTCTGTAATTTAATTGGACTTAATTTATCTTTTAATGGCTATGGAGTAGTAAGTTCATTTAATTTACCAGTAGGAGAAATTATTGATTTATCAAAAACCTTAGAAGTAACACTAGAAGCCGTATAAAAAGAAAAAACTCACCCATATTAATAATGGGTGAGTAAAGTGAAAGAAGAAAATAATTATGGAAGAGGCTATACAGAAACGGAAAATTCTTTAGAATACAAAAAGTTTGGTCTGTTAAATGAATATGGCCTAAATATTGATAGATCAAATAAATGTTATAAAGAAGAAGATATTATTAAGAAGAAATGTAATATTAAAAGGAATAGTGGCAAATAAGCCACTATTTTAATATACTTTTAAAAAAAAACGTGCTATAATTTTATTATGTTAGGAGTGAAGAAATATGGAAAATAAATATTATTTAGCTGTTGAAGTAAAACCTAAAAATTATTTTCCAATCAATTTATTAGATTTAAAAATATCTAATCATTTTACTACTTCATCATTAGAAGAATTAGATGCTTTTACCTTAAAATTTACCAAAAAAGAAATAATCGATTCCATAAAAGAAGCCAATTTATTAGAAATTAATGATACCATGCCTTTAGTAATCATTTATTACGAAAACAAAAATACCCGTAAAATTGACGCATTAACTAAAGATAACAATTATGATATGTGGGGCCTATTAAACGAAAAAGCATTAGATAAAGTCTTTGTGAATAAAGTAGTAAATTTCTTAAATAAAAAAATAGATCAGTCTAGTCTAGAAAAAATAAAAAATAGCCAAACTAGAGAAGAGTTTTTAAATCATATTGGTTATTTACCATACTTAATTCAAAGAAAGTTGTATTTATATTTATATGAATAGCTATATTAATTCTTTTCAAGAATATCTAATTCAAGAACTAAATTATTCAACCAAAACAGGAAAGACTTATGTTGAAGCTTTAAAAGAATATGAACTATTTTTAAACGAACACCATTATTCTTTTTTATCCATAACCAAAGATATTGCTAATCAATACAAAGCCTATTTAGTACAAAAAGGCTATGAAAGTAAAACTTCTTCCCTATATTTAAGTGCTGCAAGAACTTTTTATCATTACTTAGTAGAAATAAAAAGTATAGAATTTAATCCTTTTAATTCAATTAAAAATCCCAAAGTCCAAAAAAAACTTCCTAATTTTCTAAATCATAGTGAAAGTGAAGCATTATTAGAAATGAACAAAGAAACGAATGATTTAGCATACAGAAATGATTTTATCATTGAGTTTTTATATGCAACAGGCTTAAGAGTAAGTGAATTATGCAATATTAAAATAAAAGATATTAGTTTTAGTGAAAAAAAGATTAAAGTAATGGGAAAAGGAAGTAAAGAACGAATTGTGTTTTATAAAGCATGTGATGAAAATTTATTTAATCATTATTTTAATACAGTTAGACCAAATATATTAAATGGTTTATCTAGTGATTATTTATTAGTAAGTAAAACAGGAAAATTAACACCTAGAAGTGTAGAAAAAATAGTGAAAAATTATGCATTTAAAAAAAATATCAAAAGTAAAGTAACTCCACATACATTAAGACATACCTTTGCAACAGATTTATTAAATGAAGGAGCTGATATTAGAAGCGTTGGCGAATTATTAGGGCATGAATCTTTAAGTACAACTCAAATTTATACTCATGTAACAGCCGATCGATTAAAAAGTGTTTATGAACGCACCCATCCTCGAAGCAAACAATAGAATATTCTTTTGTCATTGTAATTTTTACTATTCTATTTTATAATTAGGTAGGTGATGAAAGTGAAGTTTACATATAAATTAGAAAAGAAAGAAAAAAACACCAATGCCCGTTTAGGTTCATTTATATATAATGGAATTAAATATGAAACACCAATGTTTATGCCAGTAGGAACACAAGCAACAGTCAAAACTTTATCTCCAGAAGAGTTAAAAGATGTTCATGCGGGAATCATTTTAGCTAATACTTATCATTTATGGTTAAGACCTGGTGAAGATGTAATTGCTCATGCTGGTGGTCTCCATAAGTTTATGAATTGGGATCAACCAATTTTAACTGACAGTGGTGGTTTTCAAGTTTTTTCGTTAGCTAAACCAAAAGATATAACCGAAGAAGGTGTTCATTTTAAAAATCAACTAAACGGTGATTTATTAATGTTAACTCCAGAAAAATCAATAGAAATTCAAAATAAATTAGACAGTGATATAGCGATGAGTTTTGATGAATGTATCGGCTATCCTGCAACCTACGAATATTGTAAACAAAGTACAGAAAGAACAATTAGATGGGCTAAAAGAGGGGCTTATGTTCATAATAATCCAAATCAAATGTTATTTGGTATAGTCCAAGGTGGAAATTATGAAGATTTAAGGCGTTATTGTGCTGAAGAATTAGTAAAAATGGATTTTGATGGTTATTCAGTAGGAGGAACAAGTGTAGGGGAAGATAAACCTACAATGTATCAAATGGTATCTTATGCAACAAAATATTTACCAGAAGATAAGATTAGATATTTAATGGGAGTAGGAGATCCTATTGATTTAATCGAAAATACAATACGAGGAATAGATATCTTTGACTGTGTATCTCCAACAAGATTAGCTCGTCATGGTCATGCTTATACAAAATATGGCAAAATCAATTTAAAGAATGCTAAATACAAAGAAGATTTTACTCCCGTAAGTGATACCTGTGACTGTTATACATGTAAGCATTATACGAAAAGTTATATTAGACATTTAATTGTTTCTAATGAAACATTTGGAGCAAGACTATTATCTATACATAATATTCGTTTCTTAACCCATTTAATGGAAGAAATAAGAGAATCAATTAAAAATGATAACATTTTAGAATTAAGAGAACTATTTATTAAAGATTATTATGGAGAGAATAATGAGCGATAAGAAAGTAATTGGCTTAACTATTGCTATTATAGCAGGGATGATTATTATTCCTACCATTTATAAAGTACACACAGAACATAATAATCGTCTATTATTAGTAGTAGAAAAAGAATTTAAATATAATGCGAAAAATTGTTTTTTAAATGGTGAATGTGAAAGAGTAGTTACTTTAAAAGATTTATATGACCAAGGATATTTAGAAGAAAAATTAACTAATCCAATAACCAAAAAGTACTATAGTGATACTTCATCAATAAATTTAGATACTAACGAAATTAATTTAATTTCTTAGTATTTTTAATTGTTAAAAATGCGAAAATAGTAACAAATATATTGATTAATGATTAATAATTTTGTATACTATATATACACAAGAGCTTATTTGTGTATTTACTTGCCTATACAGCTAAAACCAATTATATAATACTATATGATAAATAACTTATTATTAATTAAAAAATTATCAAGTTTAAATTCTAAAACCTATGTATAGGCAAGATGTGAAGCAAGAGTTTTATCCTTTACACTCTTGCTTTTATTGTTTTATAATATAGTTGAGGTAATACAAATGAATTTAAAAAATATGGTTTGGAATGAAGAAAATTATTTATTATTTTTAGATAATTTAAAAAGTATAAGTGAAATTGAATATAAAAAGTTTAGTGAAAAAATTACTTTTACCAAATATGAAATGTTAGGAATAAGACTACCTAAATTAAGAAATATTGCTAAAGAAATTAGCAAAGGAAATAGTAAATCTTTTTTAACTGTTGCTAAACATCATTATTATGAAGAAGTTATGATCGAACTATTAGTTTTAGCAAACATGAAAGAATTAGATGAACTGATGAAATATTTTAATGAATATATATCTTTAATCGATAATTGGGCTTTATGTGATACATTTTGTAATAGTTTAAAAATAGTATCTAAGAATAAAGAATATTTCTTAGAAATAATAGATAAACTAGTAAAGAGTAAAAAAACTTATGAGATAAGAGTAGGATTAATCTTATTGTTATGCTACTATGTGGAAGAAGAATATTTAGAGTTAATATTCAATGATCTAGATAGCATTAAAAGTGATGAATATTATGTGAATATGGCTGAAGCTTGGCTAGTTTGTGAAATATTTGTTAAGAATGAAAGTGCAGGCTTAAAATATTTAGAACATAATCAATTAAATAAATTTACCATAAATAAAAGTATTAGTAAAATAAGAGATAGTTATCGTGTATCAAAAGAAATGAAAGAATATATATTAAAATTTAGGAAAGGGAAATAAATGCTTAAAGATACAATTAAAAAAAGAGCAAATTTAACCAAAAGACAAGAAAAAATAGAAGAATATTTTATTAATGATGCCATACTTTATACAAATAAACATTTAGAAACATATAAAAAAGATCCTTATTCATTAAAAGGAAGATATATATGTTCTGATTTAATGAAAAGAACTTTTACTTTTTATAACGAAAATAAACTAGAACATAATGAATTAGACTTTCTAATTCATAACTCAGCTGCCTCTTTAACCGATGAATTATTCCAAGAAATAGTAATAGATAAAAAAATAAAAGACTGCTTCTTTGTAGCAGGTATTCCTGGAGCAGGCAAATCTTTTTTTATTCAAACTTTAATTTTTGAAGAAAAAATTTCTCCAACAACAATGATTTATGAAGGAAGCATTATTACTGATACCATTATTGATAAAATAAAGTTAGCTTTAAAAAATAAGAAAAAAATTCATTTAATCATAATTAATCCAACGCTAAATTTAGCTTATGAAAATATTTTAAATAGGCAAAGAAAAACAGGAAGAGGAGCAAGCCTAGAAACAATGGCTAATATTTACAGTAATTTATATAATGCAGTAATGAGATTATATCAAATATTTGGAAATGAACTAAATATTAAAATTTATAGCAAAACTAAAAATGATGAAATGAAATTATATACCCAAGTTCATGATATTAACCAATTAAAAACTGAAAGTTATGAAGAAGTATTAAAAAAATTAAAAGAAATTAGGAAGAAAGCATAACCAAAATTAATTTTCAAAAGGTTTACATACATCTATATATTTTACATAATTAGATGCTTTTTCTAATTCTTGTAAAGATAATTTAACAGCACTATTACTAGTTCCAGCAGCAGGATAGACCACATCAAATTCTTTTAAAGAAACATCTAAATATACTTTAACACCATCATTTATCCCAAAAGGACAAACACCTCCAGCTGAATATCCAATTAAAGATTCCAAACGAGCAAAAGGAATCATTTTTGCTTTGGTACAAAATACTTGTTTAAATTTAGAATTATCTATTTTCCTATTTCCAGAAGCAACAATTAATATAGGCTCCTCATGAACGAAAAATGCCATTGTCTTAGCAATCATCGCATCACTACAACCTAAAGCTTCTGCTGCCTCACTAACTGTTGCTGTACTTATACTAAACTCTATAATATTTTTATCTAATCCCAACTTACTTAAATAATTTCTAGCTTTTTCTAAAGACATAAATATACCTCCCATTTAATTTATTTATAACATAATTAGCCTAAAAGTACAAGATTATCTCTTGAATTAAATCAAGAAAATGTTTTAGAACAAAAAATAAATAGTTTACACTTTTTTGTTAAATTAAATGAATATTTAAAAATAAAGTTTTAATTTGTGGTAAAATATTTATAGAGAATGGAGGTAATGGTGCACTAAAAAGTAGATAATAAAACAATAATGAATTTTAAAGTCCAAATTTAGTAGAAAACATTAGTAAAGAAAAGGAGAGTGAAAGAATGTTAAAAACAAAAGTTGGATACAGTGAAAATGTAGATGCATACACTTCAGGTGTAGAAACAGCAAAAATGGCAAATGTAATTGAAAATCCTCAAGTTGGATTATTTTTTACAAGTTGCGTTCAAGATCAAGAAAAATTAATGGAAGGTGCAAAAAGCGTTTTAGGAGATGTGCCTATTATTGGATGTACTTCATCAGCAGCATTATGTACTCATGATGGATATTTAAATAAAGAAACAGGATATTCAGGAATGATGCTTTTTGGTGGCGATGTTGAAGTAGTTACCGCTGGCTCTAAAAAAACAGATGAAACACCAAGAGAAATTGGTAAACGTATTGCTGAAGAAGCAGTAAGTAAACTAAAAGGAAAAGATGTAGAACCAGATTTCTTCTTTATGAGTGCAAGTCCTGCAAACGAAGAAGAATACATGAAGGGTATTCAAGATGTAATTGGTAATATTCCTGTATTTGGTGGTTCTGCAGCAGATAACACCGTTGAAGGAAAATGGAGTATCTTAAATGATGGTGAATGTTTTGCCGATGGTTGTGTAATTGCTATTTTCTATACAAATGGTGAAATGAAAAATCTTTATACAGGCGCTTATCACGAAACAGAACATGCTGGTATTATTACAAAAGTAGAAGGAAGTAGAACTTTAGTTGAAATTGACCATGAACCAGCACTTAAAAAATATGCTGAATGGACTGGTAAAGATGTAGATTCATTAATGGGAGGAAATCTTCTTACTGAAACAATTTGTGCACCTTTAGGAGTAAAAGATCCTATTGGCAAAGTAACCGCTGTTCGTCACCCAATGGCAGGTAACCCTGATTATTCTATGAATATTGGTGCTGACTTAGCTGAAAATACAGCCGTTATATTGTTAAAAAATTCTCCAGAAGGAATTTTAAAAGCCAATGAAGAAACCATTTCAAAAGTAAATGAATTAATGGAAGGAGAAATACAAAGTTATTTCTTAGTTCACTGTGGTGGACGTAGACTAGGTCTTGCTCTAGCAAGTATTGAAGATAAAATTTATCCAGAAGTTAAGAAGGCTATTCCAGATAAAGAATTCTTAATGGTATTTACCTTTGGAGAATATGGTGAAGGTGATCATTCATCTAACACTGTTGGTGGATTATCACTATCATACACAGCATTTGGAGAATAAAGGAGGAATGTAAATGAAAAGTTTAATTGGAAATAAATGGTGTGATTCATCTGATGGCAAGGTTATAGAAGTATATAACCCTGCCACGAATGAATTAATTGATACAGTACCAAGCCTAACGAAAGAAGATGTAGAAGCTGCTATAGATTATGCGGATGCGCATCAAAAGGATTGGGAAGCAAAATCAGTAATTGAAAGATGTGAAGTATTATCAAGATTTGCTGAGTTAGTAGAAGAAAACAAAGATGAACTAGCAATGCTTCTTTCTAAAGAAACTGGTAAACCAATTAAAGAAGCTTATAATGAAATAGCAAACATTCAAATTGGAGTACCAGGATATGTGGAAAAAGTAAAACATGAATATGGAAATATTGTCTATCGTGGAACAGAGAAGGGGCAAGAAAATACCATTCAATATACGATTCAACAACCTCTAGGAGTAGTTGTAGCAATTATTCCATTCAATTTCCCAAGTGATATTTTTATCAATAAAGTACCACCTGCATTATTAATGGGAAATGCGGTAATCTTAAAACCTGCTAGTGTAAACCCACTCACTCTTACAAGATACGTTGAATTACTTGTTGAAGCAGGAGTTCCAGCAGGAGTAATTTCCGTAGTACATGGAAGTGGTTCTGTAGTTGGAAAAACACTTACTAGTAGCAAGAAAGTAGACATGGTGAGCCTTACTGGTTCTACTGCTGCTGGAATTGATGCAGCTAAAAATTGTGCAGAACATTGTGCTCATAGTTCTCTAGAACTTGGAGGAAATGATGCCTTCATCCTTTGTGCAGATGGTGATATGGACCTAGCTATTGAAGAAACCGTTTGGGGAAGACTTTATAATACTGGTCAAGTATGTTGTGCTTCAAAAAGATTCTTAGTGGAAAATTCTGTTAAAGATGAATACATCAGAAGAATGGTTGAAAAGATTAATTCTTTAAAACAAGGAGATCCTCAGGATATGTCAACTGACATTGGTTGCTTAGTAAGTGAGGATGCAGCTATTGAAGTAGAACGTCAAGTGCAGGAAACCATTGCTGCCGGTGCAACACTAGTTTGTGGTGGAAAACGTAATGGCGCTTTCTATGAGCCAACCATATTAGATAATGTAACTCCTGATATGGAAGTAGCAAAAGATATGGAAATCTTTGGACCAGTAATTCCAGTAATCGGCTTTGATGACCTTGATGAAGCAATTGAAATTGCCAATAAATCAATTTATGGTTTGTCTGGTTCGATTATTACCAAAGATATTAGTAAAGCAATTAAAGTTAGCGAGAAAATGGAATGTGGTGGATTTGTCATCAATGGTGCATCATTCTTCCGTTCATTCGAGCAACCATTTGGTGGATGGAAATATTCTGGAATTGGTAATGAAGGAATTATGACAACACTAAAAGAAATGTCTAGAACCAAAACAGTAATCTTAAAAAATATAACAAAATAAAGGAGGTATTCTATGTTTGATTATACAGGAAGAGTAGTAGTAGTATCCGGTGCTTCTTCTGGTTTAGGCCGTCAAATGGCTTTAGGTTATGCAAAGCAAGGAGCAACTGTTGTAATAACAGCAAGACGTCTAGAAAAGCTAGAAGCTGTTGCAGATGAAATACGTGCTTTAGGTGCTGAAGCATACCCAATTAAATGCGATGTAACGGATGTTGCAAGTGTCAATGCCGCAGCTAAAGAAGTAAAAGAGAAATTTGGCAAAGTTGATGTTTTAGTAAACTGTGCTGGAAGTGCTAAAAATGCCGGAGTCTTAGATATGACAGATGAAGATTGGGATTTTACAATCAAAACCGATATGACAAGTTTGTTCTATGTAACAAGAGCATTTGCGGGATTAATGAAAGAGCATAATTATGGACGTATCATAAATATTGCCTCTATGTATGGAATGGTTGGTAATATGGCAATGGATACAGTAGCATATCATACAAGTAAAGGTGGAGTAATTAACTTTACTCGTGCCGTTGCTGCTGAACTAGCCAAATATGGTATTACATGTAATGCAATATGCCCAGGGTATTTTGATACCGAGCTTACTCATGAAACGCTGATTACCGATTCATTTACAGCATATATGAAAGCAACCGTTCCTCTTGGAAGATATGGTAAAGAAGGCGAGCTAAATGCTGCTGCCATATTCTTAGGAAGTGAAGAAGCAAGCTATGTCACAGGAGTAATCCTACCAGTTGATGGTGGATACACCTGCGTCTAATAAAAGATCTACTAGGAAACTAGTGGATTTTTTTGCTTAAAAATATGTAAAATATTGTAAAAAGTGGTAAATAAAAAAGGAAATAAGAATTGTGCTAGTAATAAATAATAGTAAGGAGTGTAAGTATTATAATTTTATTTGATGGGAGGTTTTGTAGTGAAAAATGAAATTATAATTTTTGAAAACCAAAATGTTAAATTAGAAGTTAACATGAAAGATGAAACCGTTTGGTTGACGCAAGCACAGATGGCAGAATTATTTGGCAAGGATAGGAGAACCATAACAAGACATATTCAAAATATTTATGAAGATGGAGAACTTGAGCAAAACCAAGTATGCTCGTTTTTTGAGCATACTGCTAATGATGGCAAAATATATAATACTCAATATTACAACCTAGATATGATTATATCAGTGGGTTATCGTGTTAAATCCTAAAATGGTATAACTTTTAGAAGATGGGCAAATAAAATATTAAAAGATTACTTAATTAAAGGGTATGCGGTAAATGAGAAAAGGTTAGAATACTTAGAAAAAACAGTAAAACTAATTGATATCGCAAGCCGTAATCTAGAAGGATTAGATACTGTAGTAGCAAGTGATATCATAAAAGTATTACAAAGATACACAAAATCACTAGATTTATTAGATGATTATGATTATAAAACATTAACAAAACCAAATGGAAATATCAGTAATAAGAAGATAACATATAAAAACTGTATAGATATTATCAAGCTTTAAAATTTCATGAAAAAAGTGATATTTTTGCTGTGGAAAGAGATAAAGGGTTAGAAAGTATTATTAACAATATTTACCAAACTTTTGATGGCAAAGATGTATATGAAAGTGTAAAAGAAAAAGCTGCCAACTTTTTATATACTTGTGTGAAAAATCACGTATTCATTGATGGTAATAAAAGAATCGCGGCAACACTCTTCATTTATTTCTTGCAATTTTATAATATTTTATATGTAAGTGATAGAACGATCATTGATAATAATACAGAATCAAACCCCAAAGAAAAAGAGATCCTAGTCGATCTAATTATGAATTTTCTAACTTAAATTTAATAGAATAGGAGAAAACATGGTTGAAAATAAAGAAGAATATTTTGAATTATTAAAGGATATTAAAAATACTTTATTAATAACAAGAAATAAAATAGTAGAAAATGCCAATAAAGAATTAATTTTGATGTATTATCGTATTGGCTTAAAATTGCTTGAAAATAATAAGTGGGGTTCATCTTTTATAGATACATTAGCTAAAGATTTAAAAATAGCATTTCCAAATTTAAAGGGAATGTCCGCTCGCAATTTAAGATATATGCAAAAGTTTGCCAAAGAATTTGATAATGATGAATTTTTGCAAGGAGTCCTTGCAAAATTATCATGGAATCATAATCAAACATTATTAGATAGAGTGAAAGATAAAACCAAACGAAAATGGTATGCTACAGAGACAATAAACAATAACTGGTCCGTTTCTATACTTACTCATCAAATTGAAACGAAACTATATGAAAGACAGGCTTTACTTGAAAATAAGACTACCAATTTTGATACAACATTACCATCACCTTATAAGGAACAAACAAAATATTTACTAAAAGATCCTTACATATTTGATTTTATAAATACAAACACTAATTTAAAAGAAATAGATATAGAACAAGAGTTAATCAGTAATATATCCAAATTATTATTGGAATTAGGAAATGGTTTTGCGTTTATAGGCAGACAATATCATTTAGAAATCGAAGAAGAAGACTACTACATTGACTTGTTATTTTTTGCTAGTTAGAAGTTATGTAGTAATAGAATTAAAAACGACGGAATTTAGGCCAGAATATATAGGTAAACTTAACTTCTATTTAAGTGCAATAGATAAATATGTTAAGAAAGATAATGATAATCCTACTTTTGGTATTTTGCTTTGTAAAAATAAAAAGAAAGTAACAGTTGATTTAGCCCTAAAAGATATAAATAAGCCAATTGGAGTTAGCGAATATAAGATTTTATCAGAAATACCAGAGTATTTAACAAATACATTGCCAAGCCTAGAAGATATTGAAAAAAGATTAGAAGAAACGATAAAAAATTAATGGAAACATCTTTTTAAAAGCGCTAGAGCTGTGGTATAATTGAAATAACAAGAGGTACATTATGAAAAAATTAGACATTATCTATGAAGACAAAAATATATTAGTTGTAAATAAACCTTCTAAAATGCTAACCATTAGCGATGGCACAGAGGCTAAAACTTTATATGAGATGGCTCGAGAGTATGTTAAGAAAAAACATAAATCCAATAAAATATTTATTGTTCATAGACTTGATAAAGATACATCAGGAGTTTTATTATTTGCTAAAACAGAAGAGACAAAAAGAAAACTTCAAAATAGCTGGAATGATATAGCCAAAAGAGAATACATTGCTATTTTGGAAGGTAATTTAAAAGAGGATAAAGGCATTATTAAAAATTATTTGTTAGAAGATAAAACCCATAAAGTATATGTATCCAAGGATAAAAAAGGAGAATACGCAGAAACACACTATGAAGTACTAAATAGAACAAATAAAAATACCATTGTAAGAATATGGATTAAAACAGGAAAGAAAAATCAAATTAGAGTTGCTTTTGCTTCTTTAAATCATCCAATTATTGGGGATAAAAAATATGGAAGCAGAACAAACCCAATTAAAAGATTAGGGCTTCATGCTTATAAGTTAAAAATTACAATTGAGAATCAACAATATGAGTTTGAATCAAAGTTACCCGATAGCTTTACATCATATTGTAAAAAAGAGTGAAGTTGAATTAAAAATATAGTAAAATATTATTGATAGTGAGGGAGGATTTATGTTAAAAGTAGAAAATGTAACAAAATATTATGGTAATGTCTTAGCAGTTGATAACCTATCATTTACGATCAATGATGGTGAAATCTTTGGGCTTTTAGGTGTCAATGGTGCAGGTAAGACGACAACGTTTAGAATGATTATGAGCTTACTTGAACCTACCAAAGGAAAAATCACTTTGAATGGTAAGCCAGTTGGTTATGATGTAAGTGAACACATTGGTTTTCTAACGGAAGAAAGAAGTTTACTTACTAAGCTCACCGTTAAAGAGCAAGTAGTCTATTATGCCACCTTAAAAGGAATGAAAGAGGAGGACATTCTAAAAAAATTAGATTATTGGTTAGATCGTTTTGGTGTAAGTGATTATAAAGAACGAAAAATCAAAGAGTTATCAAAAGGTAATCAACAAAAGATTCAATTTATTACAGCGATTATCCATGAACCAGATTTATTAGTTTTAGATGAACCATTTACCGGATTAGATCCAATTAATGTAGAATTATTTATGGATGTAATAAGAGAATTTAAAGAAAAAGGAAAAATGATTATTTTTTCTTCTCATAGAATGGAACATGTTGAGTTATTTTGTGAAAAACTAGTAATTCTTTTAAAAGGCAAAACAGTTTTAAGTGGATCTTTAAAAGAAATTAAAAAGAACTACCGTAAGAAAGTAATTCGGATTAATGGTGATGTAGATTTAGATGCCTTAAAAAAATGTCAAGGTGTAATTGAGGTTGAAAAAGAAAATTTAGATATTATTGTCAAAATTGAAAGTGATGAATATGTAGATGATGTATTCAAAATAGTAAAAAAGGGTAGTGAAATAACTAAATTTTTAGTAGAAGATGCATCTTTAAATGAAATATTTGTGAGTTTGGTTGGTGTTGCATATGAAAAATAAATTTAAATATTTAGTAAAGTATAGCCTAAAAAAGAAAATTGATACCAAATGGTTTAAAATAGTAAATGTTTTATTATTAGTATTATTAGTTTTTTTAGTAAATATGGATTATTTAATCAATTTATTTGGTGGAGATTTTGAAGAAAAAGAAAAAATCTATGTTGTAGATAATGTAGGAAGTTTTGATACATTCTCCACTTATTTTAATGCTCTAGCTGCTGAAATGGGGAGTGAAGAGTATGAAATAATACTAGACGAGGATATATTAAATGATGAAGCTGCTATTGATGATGAAGTAGTAATAGTATTAAACCCATCTACTACTGAATATTTATCAGGAGAAATCGTATCATTTGATGCTGTATCACGAACCACATATGAAATGATCGTAAGTTCCCTAAATGCAGTAAAAAGCGAATTAGTATTAGCAACCAGTGGCTTAACACCCGAAGAAATTGCGGCTTTATCAAGTCCAGTTGAAATAACAGAAAGAGTATTAAATGAAGAAGCTCAAAATAATGAAACCAAAGAAAATGTAGGAGCTATCGTAACAACTGTCTTAATTGTACCATTCTTTATTTTAATAGTAACTATGGTCCAAATGTTAGGTGCTGAAATTAATGATGAAAAGACAAGTAGGGGAATGGAAATAATTATTTCAAGTGTTCCAGCCAAGATACATTTTATTTCCAAAGTTGTAGCAGCGATATCTTATGTTTTAATTCAAGGAATATTATTATTAATTTATTCAGGAATAGCAATGCTTTTAAGAAATATTTTAGCAAGTACTAGTGCTGCTCCTGCCTCTAGTGGTATGTTTAGTGAAGTAATCACTATGTTAAGCGATGCAGGAATATTTAGTTTGTTAGCTAAAGGAAGTATTGTTTTAATTATCTTATTTATTGTTAGTTTTATTGCCTATGCGATTACAGCAGCAATACTTGCTAGTATGACAACAAATATTGAAGATTTCCAACAACTACAAACTCCACTAATGATCATTATGTTAGTAGGATATTATGTAGCTTTAATGGCAGTCATGTTTGATGGATCTGTATTCATTCAAATCCTTGGTTTTATTCCACTATTATCAGTAATGATAGCACCAACCCTCAATTTAATAGGGGAAATGAGTTTACTATCACTTGCTTTATCTACACTTCTAACGGTAGTAGTAACTTACTTCTTATATAAATATGGACTTAGAATTTACAAAGTGGGAATATTAAATTATTCATCAAGTAAACTTTGGAGAAAGATGTTTAAATCATTAGGTAATAAAGAATAAAGACGACTTATAAAGAGCCGTCTTTTAATTTTTCTTTTTTAATTTTTTTAGTGTATCTTGAATAGCTTTCGTACTTACATTACTTACTGTGTACCAACCACATTCCGTCATTTTTTGATACAAATTATGTTGAAGTTTAAGTGTTTCTTCTAGTCCATAATGTAATGTTTCATGAACTTGTTTATTAGATGCTTCCAGCGTTCCATGGACATAGACTTCCATATTACTTTTAAGTAACAATAAAACATTTTCCATAAGTAATTGATCATTCATTTTATTTCACTCTCCAGTAAATTCATAAGTTTTGTCTCAATAGCTTGATGTTTTTTTAATTCATTCTTCATAAAAGTTTTCAAATTTTTATCTTGAAGCAAGTTAATGGTTTCTAAAACTATTGCTCCAACATTTTGTTCATGACCTATTGCATCTTCCACATATAACAATTCTTTTTGTGTCATAATATACCTCCATTAGTAGTATGAACCAATATAAAGTAATTTAAACAAAAAATAAGAGGGGAAACTCTTATTTATTATAAGTATTAACTAAATTAGTAAAAATTGTTTGTAAATTTTGAAGTCCAGCCTCATCAGTAGCTTCACATCTCATGGTGATATTAGGACCAGTATTACTAGCTCTAACTAAAGCCCATCCAGTCTTAAAATTAGCCCGAACTCCATCAATAGTATTTAAAGACCATTTTTGAGTTTCACAAAATTCCTTAATCATGCGAATTACTTCAAACTTCTGATTATCAGGACTAGGGAATTTAATTTCTGGTGTACTATAATATTTTGGTACATCAGAAAGTAATTCACTTAAACTTTTATTCGTCTTACTAAGAATTTCAAGTAATCTAAGCCCAGCATAAATACCACTACCAACATCGCTTATCTTATCACGGAAATAAAAATGTCCTGAATATTCTCCTCCAAAAGGCATATTATCTTCTTTAACTTTAGCTTGGGTATAACTAGCCCCAGTTCGATAACAAACAGGAGTACCACCTAATTTTTTTATTTCATCTTCCAAAGCTTTAGAACACTTAACATCATAAAGGAAAGTCTTATTTTTTACTTTATTAATCATATCTCGAATAATTAAAATCATATAATGATCACTTGGAACAACTTGCCCTAATTCATTAACAATACCAAGTCTATCTCCATCCCCATCAAAAGCAAGACCAACATCAGCTTTTTTAGCAATAACAGTTTTCTTAAGTGTCTCAAGATTAGCTTCTACATTAGGATCAGGATGATGATTAGGGAAATTACCATCACTTTCTTCAAATAAAATTTCAAATTCTACATTAACTTTTTCAAATATTTTTCTGGCAACAATAGAAGTAGTACCATTTCCTAAATCCAAAATAACTCTTCTTTTTCTTCTGCCAAATTCTACACCATAACGCAAATATTCTACATATTTATCAGTAATATTACCACTAGAAACAGTACCATTACCAGATAAAAACTGTCCAGCAAAAGTATATTTCTTAAAATCTTCAATCATTTCACCTCTAGCATTAGCTAACATATCAAAAGAAAATTTAAAACCATTATCATCCTTAGGATTATGACTAGCAGTAATCATAATACCAAACAAATTATGAATAAACCTAGCATAATAATGCATTGGTGTTGTAGTAAGTGCATAATTATAAACATTTAGGCCACTATCCGTAATTCCTTTAATGAGATAAGCTGCTAAAGCAGGAGAAGATACACGATTATCATAAGAAACAATACAAGTTGTTTGATTAAGTTTTTCTCTTAAATAGCTACCATAACTTCTTCCAATAGTATAAGCAACAGTTTCATTAATTTCTGTTGGATAAATACCACGAATATCATATTCTCTAAATATATTTGGATTCATATATAACCTCTTTCTACTCTCAATAATGATATCATAAAAAAGTAGATAATTCAAGTTGCTTATCCCCATCATCTATGTTATAATTGTATAGAATTATAAATATTTTTTGGTTTGAAAGTAGGGATACTAGAATGAGTGAACAAACAATCAAAAATAATCTTTTAAGTATAATTGAAGAATCAGAACAATTACAAGTAAATGATTTAGAAGTAGTGCCAGGAACAAGAATAAGAGTAAAAAAGGGAAGAGTAGAAGAATTTTTAAACAATGCCAAATTATATTATCAATTAAAAAATGGAGTAATTTTAACTACTCCCAATGCTTTAAATGAAATAAAACAAGTTTACTATGAATTATCTGATGAATTAGCTAAACAATTTAAAGAAAACTTAATATCTAAAGTATCGAATATATATTCTGTAAACAAAGAAGAAGGAAAAAGATTAGAAGAACTAAATAAAAGTTTAGAAAGTAATCTTAAAGATCAAGAAAAATACCGCAAAGTAGAAAATGAATTAAGAAAAAGAGCTCCAGAAGAACCAAGAATATGGGAAGAAATAGCTAGTGTTCAAGAATATATTAAGAGTTTAGAAAATGATGAAATAAAGTTGAGAAATACTATCGCTGAAATCAAAGATAAAGTAAATAACTCTACCAAACAAATCATTGAAGAGCAAATGCAAATATTAAGAAATAACTACATAAAAGCCAAACCAAGAAATCACGAAACTGGATTTGATGGTGCACCAATATTAAGTTATGATAAAGAAGAATATGATAATTTATATATTTTATTGAAAGTAATTGAAAACGTAAATGAAAAATTACCAATTATAAATGTAAATGATTCATTATTTGTAAATCCTCATCAAGTAGATACCACCAAAGTATTACTACCTAAACTAAATTTTTTAAGAACAGCGAATATAGAAATAACTTCAAAGAAACCTGAGTTATTAGAATTAAACACAGAATTAAAAGAACAAATCACTTTAGAATTAAAAGAATTAATTAAACGGGCGAAAGAACATCCTAATGAACCACTAGCTCCAGGTAAAGAAGTTTTAGCAAGTGATTTAGAAAAATATAATCTATTAGCAAGACAATTTGAAATCTTAACAATGATTTATGATACCGATGAATTAACAACTGTTGAAAATGCTCAAATTCCTGTTGAAAAAGAGCAAGAATATAAAATGATTAGTAATAAATTATCCAGTTTAAAAGAAAAACAAAAGGCACCAAAAGAAATCGATTTAAGTGTTAATCAAGCTCTAATTGAACAAATTAGAAAAGAAATCAATGATCTTGTTACCAATATATCATTAAATAATGATGGTTTAGAAAGATTTAATCTTTTAGCAAGACAAATTGAGATTCTAAATAATGTGGATAAAAAAGGTAAATTAATTCAAGTTGAAAATATTATAATTAATGCAGAATTTGCTCATGAATATAAAGAAATTTTAACGAAATTAGAAGAACTAAAAAATAAGAAAGAAGCATCACCATTAATTATAAATGAGTCATTAATAAAAGATACAGAAGCCCAAATCAATAGTTTACGTGAGCATGATCAAGTATCTCCTATAAACTTAGAAGAATACGAACTTTTAAACAAGAAAATAAATATTTTAAAAGAAGTAAAATCAACGGACAGTTTAGTTTCAATTGATGGAGCAACCATTTCTGCATTAAAAATAGATGAGTATGTTGATATTTTAGAAAAATTAAATAATCTTAAAAAAGCTAAAGATGAACCAACTAAACCAGAGGAAATACAAATAGAGCCTCCTAAAGAACCATTAAAAAGAAAAGCCGTAAAATTGATTAGAAAAACAACAAAAAAAGAATGGTGGCAACAAAACTGGAAAAAAGTTGCTGGAATAGGATTATCTTTAACAGTCGTAGTAGCCGCATCAACCACATTAATTCCAACAATAATTTATGCTAATAGTTGTATAGCCTTAGCAAGTCCAGCCATAGCCGGACCACTAGGAGCAATAAATAAAGTTTTAGCTAGTATTGGCAATGTATCGGCATCTAACCTAAACTTCAATATTGCCGCTTCTCATGCTTTTACTGCATCACTTACAGCTTTAGCTAAAATAGGTTTAATTGGTGGAGGAATAGTTGCTTCTTCCAAACTAATAAAGAGTTTAAGTAAAGAAAACACTTATTCAAATGAAGAAAAAGAAAATGCTAAAAATAAAATTAAAGAATTTGGTCAAGAAATACTTAAAGAAGCCAAAAGCTTAGGAAAAAAGATCAAAGATAAAAGTGTAGATTATTTAAATAGTATGAATAAAGATTTAGTAATAGGCGCTGATTTTAAAGAAATAGAAGAAAATGTAGGTAAGAAAATAGAAGAAGAGGATAGACTTGCAGCCGAAGAAAGAATAAATGAGCGTTATGAGCAAATCAAAAGTGAAGATACACCAATAGAATCTAAAGAAGAAATACCTGAGATTATTGGCATAAAATCAAGTCCAATTAAGACGGTAATTCCTTTACCTGAGCAAATGCCAAGTAAATCATCATCAGTTACTATTCCTAATGATGATGAAATCGCTCAAATATTAAATAGCATTTTCCCAGAAGATACAAGTTTAGGAAGAGGTAGATAATGAATAAAGAAGATATTATCACATTAGAAGATAATTTAGAATACATGGTATTAGATACAGTAGAATTAAATCAGGATAAATATTTATATTGTGTGAGTATTGATCAAGAAGAAATGCCTACAAATGAATATAAATATTTTAAAGAAATTAATGAAAATGGTAATTTATTTACCGCAGAAGTAGAAGATCAAAACATAATCGAAGCAATAACAGCTTTATTAGCAACTGATTATTTAGATAGTGTAACAGACGATGAACAAGACGTTTAAAAGGAAAGTTAAATAGAGAGTCAATGTTTGGTGGAAATTGATTAATGAACTTTTAAAAAATCACTTGGGAGTTGAATATTCGAAATAGTAGAATATTACGTAACTTTGCGTTAAAAAGAAAAAGTAATAAATAAAGGTGGTACCGCGCATTTTGCGCCCTTTGGGTGCTACCTTTTTTGTGTATAGAAGGAGGAATTATGAAAGAGTTTAAAAGTTTAGATAAACGTAATGTTAATGAAGTAGAAAAGGATATAAGGGCATATTGGGATAAAATAGATATTTTAAAGAAGTCAATTGAAACAAGAGATAAAGAAAATAATTTTGTTTTCTATGATGGTCCAGCAACGGCTAATGGTATGCCAGGACTTCATCATATGGTAGCAAAATTTCTAAAAGATACTTTTTGTAAATATGAAACAATGCAAGGCTATAGAGTACTAAGAAAAATTGGATGGGATACTCATGGCTTACCAGTAGAAGTTCAAGTAGAAAAAAAGCTTGGTTTTAATGGTAAAGGTGATATTGAAAAATACGGAATTAAAGAATTTAATCAAAAATGCAGGGAAACAGTTTGGGAAAATGAAGATGCTTTTTCTAGACTAACAAAAGAAATGGGACAATTTATTGATTTAGATCATCCCTATATTACCTATGATAATAATTATATTGAAACAGAGTGGTGGATTTTAAAAAAATTCTTTGATGAAGGCTTATTTTATGAAGGTTTAAAAATCCTTCCTTATTGTCCTAGATGTGGAACAGGACTAGCTTCTCATGAAGTTCAACAAGGATACAAAGAAATTGATGTAGATACAGTAGTTGTACCATTCAAAAGAATTGATGCTGATGAATATTTCTTAGTTTGGACAACAACTCCATGGACTTTAATTTCCAATGTAGCTTTATGTGTAAATCCAGAAGAATATTATGTAAGAGTAGAGTCAAAAGGATATAAATTTATTCTTGCTGAAAAATTAGCCGCTAATATTTTAGGTGATGAATATACCGTTTTAGATCGTTTTTTAGGAAGTACTTTAGAAAATGTTGGCTATGAGCAATTAATACCAAGCTTAACGGTAAACAAAAAAGCATTTTATGTAACATGTGATACTTATGTAACGATGGAAGATGGAACAGGTATTGTCCACTTAGCTCCTGCTTTTGGTGCAGATGACTATGAAGTAGGAAGACGCTATAATTTACCAATTTTAAATCCTGTTGGTGATGATGGATGTTATACTGAAGGTTTATGGAAAGGCATGAATGTATTTGAAGCCGATAAAGAAGTAATCAAATATTTAAAAGAAGAGGGCAAATTATTTAAAAAGATTCACATGAAGCACAACTATCCACACTGTTGGCGTTGCAACACTCCTCTAATTTATTATTCTAAACCAAGTTATTATTTAGAAATTACCAAATTTAAAGATAAAATAGTAGAAAATAACAAAAAAGTAAATTGGTATCCAGCCTATGTTGGTGAAAAAAGATTTGGTAATTGGCTAGAAAATTTAAATGACTGGGCCATTTCTAGAACTCGTTATTGGGGAACACCACTACCACTTTGGCGCTGTGAATGTGGATACATGGACATGATAGGTTCACGTGCTGAATTAGTAGAAAAAGCAATTGAAGACATTGATGAAGAAATTGATTTACATCGTCCATATGTAGATGATGTTCACCTTAAATGTCCAAAATGTGGCAAAGTAATGAATCGTACACCTGAAGTAATTGACTGTTGGTTTGATTCAGGTTCCATGCCATTTGCACAATATCATTATCCTTTTGAAAACATGGATCTTTTTGAAAATCAATTTCCAGCAGACTTTATCTGTGAAGGAATAGATCAAACAAGAGGTTGGTTTTATTCTCTAATTGTAATTGGAACATTTGTAAAAGGAGTAAGTCCTTATAAAAATGTTTTAGTAAATGAATTATTATTAGATAAATATGGAAAAAAGATGCATAAATCCAAAGGAAATGCTATTGAACCATTTAGTTTAATGGAACGTTTTGGTGTAGATACCATTCGTTGGTACTTACCGTATACTTCTCCGGTATGGACACCAATAAAATTTGATGAAGAAGGTCTAAAAGAAGTATATTCTAAATTCTTTAATCCTCTAAGAAATACATACAATTTCTTTGCTTTATATGCTAATACTGATCATATAGATATTGATGAATGTAAAGTAGAATATGAAGAATTAGAAGAAATAGATAAATGGTTATTATCTAAATATCATAATTTACTAAAATATGTAACGGAATCATACAATGAATATGATTTAAATAAAGTAGTAAAAAGAGTAACTAATTTTGTATCTGAAGACTTATCTAACTGGTATATTAGAAGAAATAGAGATCGTTTCTGGGGAAGTAAGCTTGATAATTCTAAAAAAGCAGTTTATCGTACCACCTATGAAGTATTAGTAGGCCTATCAAAAATGATCGCTCCAATAATTCCTTATTTAAGTGAAGAATTATATCAAAACTTAACTGGTGAAGAATCTGTTCATTTAGCTAATTTCCCAAAATATAATACCGAATATATTAATGAATCATTAGAAGAAAAAATGGATACAGTAAGATCACTAATAAGTATTGGTAGAAATGTTCGTGAAGAAGCAAAAATAAAGGTTAGAGAACCACTATCTGAATGTTTATTAAATTCTGATTTAGAATCCTTAATAGGAGATTTAAAAGAATTAATTTTAGAAGAATTAAATGTCAAAGAAGTAGTGTTTACAAGTGATTTAACCAAATACATGAGTTTCTTTGTTAAACCAAACTTTAAAGTAGCTGGTCCAATATTTGGTTCAAACATCAAAGTATTTAGTAATATTTTAGCTAATTTAACTGAAGAAGAAATTACTAAATTAAATCATAATGAAACAATTACGATAACTATTGATGATACCAATTATGACATTGATTCAAGTTATACTGACATAAGAATTAATGCTAAAGAAGGATATGATGTTGGTATGGAAAATAACTTATTTGTTATTTTAAATACAGTACGAAATGAAGCATTAATATTAGAAGGAATAGCACGTGAATTTGTATCAAAAGTTCAAAATGAAAGAAAAAAAGAAGATTATAATGTAGCAGATCGTATTACGATTGACTATAATGGTGATGAAGATATTAAAAAAGCTGTTGATATGTTTAAAGATTATGTTATGAATGAAACACTAGCAACAGAAATAACATTTAATGAGAGTCTAAATACTGAGTTAGATTTAAATGGTCATCAAGCTGGTATTATAACAAAGAGAGTTTAGAAATAAACTTTCTTTTTTTCTGCTAGCGTTTATCAAGTATTAAATTTCATATAAATAATTGTAGCATTTTTTAGAAAGGAAATTTATATGAATTTAAATGAATTAAAAATAAATGGTGTGAATGAAATTGAACTAAATGATTCCCTAGAAACCTCCTTACTAAGTTTAAAAATTTCAATAAATGAAAATACAGTCATACCAGAAAGTAACGAACTTACAATTTATGTAGATACTAATTCTACTCCAACAGAAAACAGAAAAACTTATACCTTTTCTTTAGAAGAAAAATTATCTATTGGCGATGTATTTATTGCTGAACCAATAATAAAAAATAAAAAAATTGAATTAAAAGCGTATATAGAAAGAACAACAGATGAAATAGAAGATTTAGAATATCAAGATATTTCTTTATTTGCAGGAACAAATTATATTTATACCAATTATGAAAATGCTACTATAGATATAATGTATCCTAAAAATAATGATTTAGTAAAATATTATTTAAATAATATTTTATATAGTTTAAATAATAAAGATAAAATATTAAGTTTAGATGATATTTATTTCAAAGATGCATTTACAAAAGTAGATGATAATATAAATGCAAGCTTTAATAATTTAAGTATCGATTGTCTATCATCAAATAATAATAAATTCAATCTAGATAGTGATGGAAATTTAACAGTAAATAGTATTACTGCTTCTTCAAATACAGGATCGGATATTGATTTTGATGAAATTTACCCAATTGGTTCAGTATATTTAAGTGTTAATTCTACTAACCCTAGTGTATATTTTGGTGGTACTTGGGAACAAATAAATGGTTATTATTTATATGCTGGAAACACAAATGAAACTGGCGGAAGCAATACTTCCGGAGCCTCTTCTGGAAATACGGGAGCTACTACATTAACATTAAGTCAAATTCCAAGTCATAGCCATTCCATTCCTTCTTTAAGTGGTACTGCAGCTTCCAATGGAACTCATGCTCACAATATCGGAGCAGATTTCGATGGTGGAGCAGGAACTGCACGATATACTGTTCATTCCAGAGGAACATCAGGAGCTGGCTATTTAAAAGCTACAAGTTCAGATGGAGCACATACTCATACTGTAACAACGAGTGCTAGTAATACTGGTTCATCAGGAAGTACAACCTCACATACTCACACCTTAAATAACCATACACATACAATCCTCCATTTTACAGCTTATATGTATTTAAAAGAACAGCTTAAAAAAAGCATCATTGATGCTTTTTTAGTTTATCGCCAATTCCATATTTTAAAAAGTTCATACACTAACTAAAGAGGGAGGTTATATGAAAAATATTAAAGCTTATGTAAACATTAAAACAGATTATGATTTAATTAATTTAAGAATAAAATTACTAGAAGAAAAAGAATTACAAATTATAAAAGAAAAAAGTTCACTGGAAGAGTTCAAAACTAAATTATATGATATTTTAAATCAAATAGAAGAAAAACTAAAAGATTTAAAAGGAATAGAAAGAGAATTATTTTATGAAGTAATTGTAAAAGGAACTAACATAACAAGAGCAGTAGATAAAGTATCAATAACTTATGATGTAGATCCATCAACTATTTGGAAATATTATTACCCTAAAATAAAAGATGATATAAAAATGATTGAAAAAGAAGCCAAGTCTAGCGAGATTCTAGTATAGTCTTTCATATTTATATATCGGGGTGAAAATATGAAAGAATTAAAACATCTTCGAAAACGAAATGAAAAGCATTTCTTAAATGATGATGGGACAATTTCACTATATCTCTATAACAATGATATTCATTATTTAAAAAATGGTGAATATTTAGATATTGATAATACATTAATAGAAGAAGAAAATACACTCATCAATAAAGAAAATAATTTTCATACTCGTTTTCCAAAAGATAAAAACACAAATTTATTAGTAGATATTACCAAAGATAATTACTATCTAAAAATATATTTACAAAATCATAAAAACAATAATATGAAACTAAAAAGTAATAAAGAAAACATTAAATTAGAAAACATATTAAATGATATCGATATTGATTATAATGTAGTATCTACTAAATTAAAGGAATCAATTATTTTAAAAAATAAAAATAATATTCCACTATCTTTATCTTTCAAAATAGATACAAACTTAGAACTAGAATTAGAAGAAAAAGGAAGTATTCTAGCGAAAGATAATGATAAAACAATATTTGTAATTGCATCTCCTTTTATGAAAGACAATAAAGGAGTATACAATTACAATATAAGCTATGATTTAAATTTAAAAGATAATACCTATTTTTTAAATTTAAATTTAGACCAAGAATGGTTAAATGAATCAGAATTTCCAGTAATAATTGATCCAACAATTTCTAATATTGAAAATAATGGAATTGCTCAGGATGCTTATATTTACTCATGGGATGATGTAAACAATTATACTTATGATAATACTTTATTAAAAGTGGGAGTAGATCCAAATGCCACAACAGACATTTATGAAACACTAATTAAATTTAGCTTACCAAATATAGGAACAGGTTGTGATATAGTTGATGCGAGAGCCTATTTAATAAGCCATGGATCAGATATATCTTCCAATGATAATAATAACTACATCTATGTGTATGAAATGGAAAAAGAATGGAACGAAAATTCAGTTAATTTTAAAGATCTAGTATCAAGCCATAATGAATATGTGGAAGACTATTTTCTACCTACAAGAAGCAAATTAGAAGGTGACAAAATTTATTTACAAACAAGTTCATTTAATATAACAAGATTAATTAAAAAATGGTATTCTGGAGAGCCAAATTATGGAATTCTACTAGCAACTAATAATATGCCAGAAAATTGTAAAGAGTATACTTTTTATTCTAAAGATAATGATCTTATTGGTAATGTTGATCCCAAACCGTATTTAGTAATTACTTATCGTAATCAAAATGGTTTAGAAGATTATATGTCATATCAAACCCAAGAATATACTGATGGAGCTAGTTACATTAATAATTTAACAGGAAACCTGACAACTAATTTTAATTTAAATGAAACCATTGAAGGTAAATATCCAATTAGTTTAAGTCTAATTTATAATACTAATGATGTTGTATTAAATAATGACTATGGTTATAAAGTAGGATATAAATTAAATCTTCATGAAATAATAAAAGAAGTAACCATTGATCAAACTAGTTATTTAGAATATCTTGATGCAGACGGTACAATTCATTATTTTAGAAATGAAATAGATGAAAATAATAATATTATAGAAAATCAATTTGTTGATGAAGATGGTTTAAAATTAACTGCAACCAAAGAAGAAAATCAAATTACCATAAAAGATATGAATAACAACAAATATATATTTACTTTAAATAATAATATTTATTATTTAACCAAATTAATGAATACTAGTAATGATACAGTAACAATTACTTATGATTCAAATAATAGAATTAATAAAATAACAGATGCCAATAATTCTAATATTAATATTACTTATAATGCGAATGATATGATTATTACTAGTGATAGTACTACAACTACAATGAATTTTAATAATAATCAAATCTCAAGTATTGTAACAAAAAATGGTACAACGAGTTTTACTTATAATAATAATGGCTTAATTGAAAAAATAACTGATACAAATGGTTTAAGTAAAAGCTTTAATTATTATGAAGTAAGCCCATATAAAGTAAAAAAAGTAGTAGAATATGGATTAAATAATGAAGAAGGAGCTTCTTTAGAATTCATTTATGATTTTATGAGTACTAAGGTTGTAAATAATAAGGGGAAACAACTTATCTATTCTTTTAATTTAATTGGAAATACGATAGGAGTTTCTAATTTAACAGAAGAAGTAAATTTATCAGATGCTTATGGTAGGGGTTCGACATATCTAACTGAATCATCAATTGATAATAAAATAAATAAAAATGTTAATGATATATCTTCAAATATTTTATCAACAAAATACACCAAAAACTTATTAAGTAATAGTAGTTTTGAAGAAGAAGGAGGAATGGGAAGAAGTACAGCTTATCCTGGACGAACTAATGCCTATGCTAGAACAGGAAGTTACTCCCTAGATTTAAACCAAGGAAGTATTGTAGAATATGTAGATAAGAGTAATATTTACTATACGTTTAGTGGATACTTTAAAAATGATGAAGAAATAGAAATAGTAGCTAGTTCTCAAGCTTATGCTACCGGCCCGTGTTATTTATATTTTGGAACTATCCCTAAAAATGAAGAATTTACTCGTTATAATTTTTCTTTCCTATTGCCAGAAAATAAATCACTAATTTTAATTGATTTTAATGTAGCAAACAATGGTAATGCTTATTTAGATGATATGCAATTAGAAGAAGGTAGTATTGCCAATTATTACAATTTTGTAGAAAATGGTGATTTTTATGATGGAGCAAATGGTTGGAATGTTGATGCAAATACCAATTATGCTATAATAAATGAAAAAAATAGCAAAGTATTGCAAATAGATTTTAAACAAGATCAAATTACATCTTTCTCAAAATCAATTCCTCTTCATGGAAGAAAAGATGATATTTATTGTTTATCATTTTGGTATAAAAATGATGGAATTATTCCAAGTATATCTAATAATACAATTGATTTAAAACATTTCTTAAATTTTGAATATACAAATCTAGTAGAAGATAATGAAGAGGAAGAAGATAATTTAAACTATTATAATAATAATTGGACTTATTTTTCTAAAACTTATAAAGCTAAAGATAATTTTGATAAAATAAACTTAAATTTCAAATTCATAAAAAGTTTAGGTAAATTTCATATTACAAATATTATGTTAACAAATGCTATTATGTTTGAAAAAAATTCATACAAAAAAGAAACAGGAGTTTTAGAAACAATAGAAGAATCTGAAAACAATAAAACAACCTTTAAATATGATGAAAATAATCAATTGATGAGTATGTTTAATCCTCTTGGAAATAACTTTAAATTTGAATATGATAATAATGTAACAGATAGAGTATTAAAAGGAATATCTCCATCAGGTATATCTAATGAAATTGAATATGATGAATATGGTAATCCGATAAAAACAATAATTAATAATGTTAATCCAGATCAAGATGTATTAAATAATAAAAATTATTATATACGTCTTAAAGGAACCCCAAAGTATTTAGACTGTGACTTTTTAACAAATGAAATACTTTTAAAAGAAAATAATTGTAGTCATGATACATTTACACTTTTAAAAGAAGAAGATTATTATCGAATCAAAATAA
The DNA here is from genome assembly GCA_944358145.1 of uncultured Bacilli bacterium. Lineage (GTDB taxonomy): Bacteria > Bacillota_I > Bacilli_A > RF39 > UBA660 > Caccenecus. Next base: position 38,586 of record CALVQO010000002.1, read on the forward strand.
ACAACAAATATTTAACTCTTGTTAATAATGAAATAAAATTAACCAAACAAGTAACAGAAGAATCATTATTTAATCTATCAAAAAATGATAATGATAGTTATTTAATTACACCTAAAACAAAATATATTACAACGAGTTCTGAAGGAGGAACAGTAATTGATTTAGTTAATTATAATTTAGCAAATGTTAATGATAAATTATCATTAAAAACAAGTGATACAACAGAAAGTGAAGAACAATTCTATTTTGAAGATATAGATACACAAGCTTTTATTGAATCAACAGCAGAATACACTCTAGACGGTAGATTTGTTACGAAAACAATAGATTCCTTAGGCAAAGTTACAACTTATGATATCAATACCACGAATGGACTTACCAATAGTATAACAGATGCCAACAACATAACAACTTATTACACTTATAATGATAAAGATCAAATAACAAAAGTAAAAAAAGATGAAAAAGAAGTAAACTATACATACAATACCAATAATTTACTATCTAAAATAACAGCAAATAACAAAGAATATAATTTTACCTATGATAATTTCTTAAATGCTAAACAAATTAAGATAGGAGATAATATTACTTTAATTACCAATAATTATGAAGAAAATAATGGTAATCTTTTGTCAAGTACTTATGGTAATGGTGATACTATTAGTTATACATATGATGAACTTGATAGAGTTAAAACAAAGACAAATGATACAAATACATACAATTATCACTATGATAATTTAGGAAACTTAACTAAAATTACAGGCTTTTTAACTTCACATTCATATAACTTTGATTCGAATAACCAAATCATAGAATATTCTCAAGGAGATGGAGTATCCGATGATAATTACTATATAAGATATAATTATGATAAAAATAGCAATATTACTAATAAAAAATATAAACTAAATTATCTTACAAATACCATAAAACAAGAAACAGCTTTCGAATACAATATAGATGATGCAATAACCAAAGTAACATTCGATAACAATAACTTAAATTATAGTTATGATTATCTAGGAAGATTAACTAGTAAAGATATAAATGGTAATAACAAAGTAGAATATACATATATAACGAATGGTAATAAAACATCAACTGTATTAAAATCAATGAAGATAAACAATGATTTATATGAATATTACTATGATAATTTATATAATATCACCGATATTTATATAAATAATAAATTAATAAATCATTACGAATATGATAACTTTAACGAACTAATTAAAGAAGATAATTATAATTTAAATAAAACAATAAGATACACTTATGATAATGCTGGAAATATCTTAAAGAAACAAGAATATGAGTTAGATACTTATAATTTATTACATACAAATACTTATGAATATAATAATGCTAATTGGGAAGACCAATTAACAAAATACAACAATGAAACAATTACTTATGATGCTATAGGTAATCCATTAATCATAGGAAATAAAACTCTAACTTGGGTAAATGGCAGACAATTATCAAGTTACACAGATAATGATTTAAATATTACTTATGCTTATAATAAAGATGGAATTAGAGACCAAAAAGTAGTAAATAATACAATAACTAACTATTTTACAGAGAATAACAAGATAATATTTGAACAAACAGGAAATAATATGGTATACTATATACGAGATGAAGAAGGAAGTTTAATAGGATTTAAATATAATAATACACTTTATTATTATATTAAAAACATGCAAGAAGATATTATAGGAATAACGGATAGTAATTATAATTTACTATGCAGTTATGAATATGATTCATGGGGAAAACTAATCTCTATTAAAGATAATAATGGAAGTATTATTACTGATCCATCTCATATAGGATATATCAATCCATTTAGATATAGATCATACTATTATGATAATGAAACAAAATTATATTATCTAAATAGTAGATACTATAATCCTGAATGGGGTAGGTTTATTAATGCAGATAATCTTTTTGAACAAAATAACTATTTATTGGGAAACAATTTATATATTTATTGTACTAATAATCCAGCTAATTATTTAGATTATACTGGAAGAAGTATTTCTTTAATAGGGATAGATGAGTTATATGAATATAGCTATGCTGTTGTTTGCACAAAGGATAACGGATATTATAAAGTATTTATTGATATAGAAGGGAAAAATTTTGTAGCAGATATTAATGGAAATGCAATAAGATTCAATTTTGAAGTAAATTCTGATTATAATCATAAATATGCTTATACTTTAGCAACTGCTGCATATAATGCATATACTATTGTTTATGGAGAAAAAATGTATGGTAGAACTGTAGAAGGAATTTCAATGGAAATAAAATTACATGATTCCTTATATAAATGGACTGGAATGAGTAATTTTATGATTGCAGACATGGGTACTTCTAAAAATGATAATAACGCAATTATTTCAGAAATATTAAGATTTAAAAACCTTGCAATAAAAAAAGTAACTTCTAATAATTTTGCAACTGAATCAAAAACCGAAACCAAAAAACCAAAGTATACAGGTTTATTAGATTTTCTTTTAAAAAATATTTTGATACTCTAAGTACTAGAAAGCATGTGATGAATATGAAAAATATATTATTTAATTTAGCTTTATTATTTTTACTATATTTTAGTAATCTTTTTGGCATAAAGCATGAATCTACAATAATAAATATTTTGTTACTCTTAGTAATAATAATTTTAATCATAATAAATTTAAATAATATTTTAAAAAACAAAAAAACATATATTAAATTAATTAATTTTATTTTAGTATTTTTAATATTTGGAGTTTTATTTACAAAAACGTTTTATGAATTAATTTTCTTTCCTCCAAACTTTTTAACAGATTTATCTCAAAGAGGAGAATATACCAATCTTCAGAATAATGATAAATTATATATTTTAAATTATGATGATGGTGGAAAAAGTGGCCCAAGTATTGTATGGCTAGAAAAAGAATTGATTTTAAACTTTAAATGTGTTAAAGAAATAGCAGTATCAAATGCATACGATTATAAATTTAATTTAGAAGAAATATACAAAGAATTATCCAAAAAAGATTATGGAATTTGTTATAATAATTTTGAAGTTATAGAAATGAATGATTAAAAAATCACTTACCCAAAAAAGACTATTATTTGATGTATAATTTTAAAATCAAAGAATATATAACATTTACAAACATGTATAAAGAAAAAAGTCGAGATTATTTATTAATAATTTTAGATACTCAAAACAATGAATTAGTTTATTTAGAATATCATAGTTAAGAACTAATGGAATAAATTTACATTAGTTCTTTTTATATATTTGAAGAAACAGGAAATAATATGATATACTATAATACGAGATGAGGAAGGAAGTTTATGGTAAAGTTTAAAGAAAATGATATATTTGCATTAAAAATAGAAGATGAAACTAGCGAGTATTATGGAAGATATATAATATTAATAAAATGCAGTAATTCTGAATGGGAAGAAAGTACTAATAAACAACTTTTTCGATTTAAAATATCTAAAAATAAAACTTTACCCCAATTAAACGAAATTAATTCATTAGAATATATTATAACCTATATTCAACATGAATTAAAAAAATATTTACCATTTGATGGTTGCAAAAAATTTAAAGAATTAAAAAAGGAAAGAGATAAAATTCAAGTGTATCCAGATGAATATGGCTATTTATATAGTTTCATTACTAAAATTTTTGGAGTAAGTAAAAATATTCCAAAAAACTTAATTTATATCGGGAATATGGCTTTAGAATTACCTTATCATGAATATATTCCAGTATGTGAATATGGATATATACGTGAATATTCAGGATGGGAAAATATAGAAAAAGAATTAATAAAAGATTATAAATCTTATAATTTAAAACAAAGCAAAATATTTTGTAAAGAAGCAGCAACAAATGAAAAAAACGAAGTAATAGATTTAATTAAGCTTGAAAAAAGACTAGAAAACATAAATTATGACAAAATCTATTTAAATGAAGAAGCAATAGAAGATTCTCTAACCTATGTAGGAGGAGAAGACGAAGATCCATTTAAATAAATATAGAAGAACTAATGTAAATCAATTGCATTAGTTCTTTTTATCTATTTGAATAAAAAGTTAACACATGATATACTAGAGTTAAGTGTTAAAAAGAGTTTAATAGAACAACAAAACTAATTTCTATTAATAATAAAGGAGTTAGAAATGAACGAGTTATTTAAAATAGATACAATTATTTCTTTTAAAGAGTATTTAAAAATCAAAAAATTTTATAAAAAAACAAATCAAATAATAATATTTATTTCCATTTTAATTATCTTAATATCTATTTTAAATTTTATAAAAGATTTTCATATCATTTTTTTAATCGCTAGTATAAGTGTGTTCGTAATATATCTTGATTTTTTAATCTATCTATTTTTATTACTAATTTATTATTATCGATATAATAAACAAAAAAATGAATTAAATTATACCATCTTTTTCTATGAAAACCAAATGAAAAGAAAAGGAAGAAAAGTTGAAGATATCATCAAATATGAAGATATCGAAAAGATAAAAGAAAATAAAAAAGAACTAACATTGATCTTAAAAAACAATAATATCAAAATATTAAAATCTAATGATCAAAAAGAAATAATAAGTTTTATTAAAAAAATCCAAAAACAAAACAAAAATCAAATAGTTCAAACCAATAAAATGTTAAATCACTTATTTATTACATTGATATGCTTATTTTGTATTATTCTATTATTAAATTTAAGTTTAATAGATAATAATACCAGTAATTCTTATTGTTACATGTGGACTATGTGGTTAATATTACCTTTATCCATATTTTCGATAATAATTGGTTTAAAATATAAAGATAAATCTTCAAAAAGTATTAAAAATATTATAGGTGGTTCTCTAATTACTTTTCTTGCTTTAATTTATGGCTTACTTTCATTTATACCAAATAATGAAATAGATTATCAAGAAATTTATCAATTAGAAGATATTATAGGTATAGAATTACCTAAAACAGGGATATACAGAAAAGAAGAAATAAAAAACAGTAATTTAGAAAATCATATCGTCCATGAATTAATTTTTTCTAAAAAGAACGAATATTTAAAAGTAGAACAGGAGATAGAAGCAAGCAACAAATGGTTAGATTCAGATGAAGTATCTCGTGAGTTATCCTTCTTTTTACCAGTAGTTTGTAGATTCAGTTGCTCTTATTCAGTTTATATTGATGGAGCCAAAACGCAAAATACTATTCCAAAAGAAAAAGGAACATATCACATTTATGCGATGCTATATAATGATGATAATCAAGTGTTAAGAATTGACGAATATACTTATAATTACAACTAAAAAAGATGTCAATTAATAAACACTTATAAAATCCTTATTTATTTTTAAAACATTTTACATTTAAAATAATATATGGTATATTTTAAATGGTGATAATATGGATATTATATACGAAAATTGGTTTATTATAATGCTTATACTTTTATCAATTATCATATATTTTCCAATTTCATTAATTTTAAATAAATGTAAAATAGTGATAGTAAAAAAATAATATTTATAAAAATATCAATAAGTTTAAGTTGCATATGTGCATTAGTTTGGATTTTTTCTTATTTTTATATAAGAATTAAAAGTAATAGCATTGAAATGGCAGAAAATAATATAGTATCTCATATATCAATGTTAACTTTTTTGACACTATCAATACCGGGAATACTCATGTTGATGTTTGGCAACATTAAACCACCCAAACCAGATAAATATTTGTTAAAACAAGATAATTATCTAGATTTTAGTAATTATTTAAATAAAAGGATGTTATTAAATGACTATCAAGAAGTATATAGTGAAGAAAATCTAAAAATATATAAGAAGATCATAAAAAAGAATAAACA
>CALVQO010000003.1 GCA_944358145.1 uncultured Bacilli bacterium
TTTTTTTGTCTATCAGCATATTTTTTAGAATAATAAATCATTTGTTTTTGATAGATTAAATAGTTAACATTTCTTTTACCATCTTTTTTAATTTGTACTTTTTTGGCATAAACTCTGGATTTGTGTTTAAATATAGCAGGCTTATCTTCATAACCTATGATTTTTCCTTCTTCATCTTTTATTGCCTCTTTATAGGTTACCAAATTACCGACCTCATCATATATTTCATCATAAATAAAATCATCTTGTTTTAAAGCCCATTCTTTAAATTCTTTATCGGCACCGAGTATACTTTGACCATAAACGTAACCATCATGATTGGAATGATCATCATCATTTTTCCCTGCGATAAATACAGTATTATCACTGGTATTTTGACCTCTATCTGCGACAATAATAGTTCTATCAATACCAAATTTAGCTTTGGTCTTTTTTAGTGTTGGTCTCATTTGTAATTTTTCTGATTCATTCCCTGGGAACAAATCATAATACATAGGTAATCCATTTTTATCCATTAATAATCCCATTTGAACAATAGGGGGTTTCCTATGTTCTTTGCTTGGGCCTCTTTTTCTCATACCTTTTTTAACTATTTCACCTTTATCATTCATTTCATCTTCATCGTTATAAGATATCTCAAAATAATAATTAGTAGTATCATAATAAGTGATCGAAGTATCACGATTATACTTATCTTTTGTATTACTCCATAATGAAATAAGTAAATCGTTTTTATAAGTTGAAAAATAATCTAGTGAACGATACATATCTTGTAAAGAGAAATCAAATTTTTCAAAGAAAATATCTTTATTGTTATAAGTTGATAATTTACTATTGGGATATAAAATACGAGAATAAATTAATAATTCAAAAATATCATTTAAAGAAAAATCAATTTTTAGATTTTTTTGTTTTTGCTTTAAGAATTCAGGAATATTTAGTTCATTATAAATTATTTTTAAAATAACATAGCCAAGATTTTTAGTACAAGAATTTTCATTAATAGTTTTAGTTTTTAGATTTTTAATAACTAATTCATTAGTTTCTTCGTTATTCCTTTGTTTAGCAATTTTCTTAAAATGAGAGATGGGATCATCATATTGCTTTTTTAAATCATCTAACCATCCAATGTTTTCGATAGTTTTTTGTTTAACTTTGCCAGATTCATCACGATAGCCTTGGACAAAGGATAAGAAAGTTTTGCCACTTCTAGTTGGAGAAATTTTTAAAAACATATAATCACTACCTTTATATAATTCTATTATACCATAGGTGCATTATGGTGCACAACATAAAAATGAATAAAACTTGACAAAATAAAACCTAGGCACTATCTAGGCAAAATTATATTTCTCAAAAAGTGTAACTGTCAAACTTCGGTATACGGATATACAAAAACAATGAAGTTAGTAAATGTAAGTGATGCTGAAAATGACATAGGAAAGTTAATCCAAGTACACATCACAGATGCCAAAAGTTTTAGTTTGGATGGTAAAAAAGAAATATTTGCAAAAAATTAAGCAAAAAGTACTTGTTAGAATGATAAAAATATCTTATAATTATAAATAGTAAAATAGGTGATAATATGAGAAGTGGTTATAAAGTTACATTAGGTATTTTAACAATAATGATTTTAGTAACAATTACTATTGGAACAAGTTATTCCTACTATTCTATAGCAAGTGAACAAACAGATCCCAATGAACTAGCTACTACATGTTTTGATATCAGTTATAGTGAGGGAAGTAATGGCTCAATTAACTTAGCTACAACTTATCCCATGAATGAAACTAATGCTTTATCAAGATTAACTCCATATGAGTTTACTATTACGAATACATGTAGCACAGGAGCAGACATTAATTATGCTGTTACCCTAAATACCTTAACTAATCCAGCATCAACGCTACCTTTATCTACATTAAGATATAAGTTAAATCAAACTAGTCCAACATCCATTACGGGAACAAGTGGCCTACTTGGTAGTGCTAGTGTATATGATTTAAATGCGAGTATTAAATCTGATGAAGGAATTGATACAAGTTATAGTTTAGCAACAGGCTCTTTAGCCCCAGGAAGCAGTGTAACTTACAATTTATATTTATGGATAGATGAAAACGCTACTAACGATGTCATGAATGACACATTTACTGGTAGAGTACTAGTTTATAGTTATATGTAACTTCCAAATTGGAAGTTTTTTAAATTTAATACTTTTCAAAATTACAAAAATACTATATAATGTATTATAGTGAGATAGTGGTGATAAAATTGAACAACAAAAAATACATTGCCTTGTTAATTTCAACCATAGTGATAGTAGTTATTGCAACCATTGCCGTAACCTATGCCTATTTATCTTTTAATAGTTCCCAAACAGGGACAAATACCGTATCAACTGGATGTTTTGATGTAAGTTTTACAGAAGGTAGTAATTCAATATCAATGAATAGAAATGGAAATTATGCTTATCCAATAAGTAATGAAAAAGCTTTAAGCGATTTAGATCCATATATTTTTACCGTAACTAACAATTGTGCAACTCCATCTGAATATCAAGTAATATTAAACATTCTATCATCAACAGATGAAGACATACTTTCCTATATTAACTATTCTATTGATGGAAATACTGTAAATAAATTATCCAACCTAACACCAACAACACCTCCAAGTGGAGCATCATCAAATACAACATCTTCATATATCATAGATACAGGTTCATTAGCTGGAATAAATGCTTCCCAAACTTACGAATTAAGAATGTGGATTGATGAAAGTGCAGGCAATGGCATTATGGGAAGTTCTTTAGAAGCTGAAGTAATGGTATATAGTGTAGCAGGGTAAGAAATTACCTTTTTTAAATGCTTTAAATATGATAAAATAGTAGTAGAAGTCGGAGGTAGTATGAAAAAAAATATAAGTGAATTTAAAAAATTTATTGCCAGAGGAAATGTTATTGATTTAGCAGTAGGTGTGATCATTGGTGGTGCTTTCTCATCTATTGTAACTAGTTTAGTAGAAAATATTTTAACGCCAATACTAGGTTTAGTTTTAGGAGGAGTAGATTTTTCTAATTTATCCATTACTTTTAGAGATACCACTATTGGATATGGAGCTTTTATTCAAAGTATTATTGATTTTTTAATTATTGCTATTTGTATTTTTGCTATAATTAAATTTATTAATAAAATAACCCACATCGGAAAAAAAGAAGAAGAAAAAGCCAAACCAAAGAAAAGCGATGAAGTATTATTATTAGAAGAAATTAGAGATTTATTAAAAGAGAAGAATGGTGACTTATGATTTTAGCAATAGTTGGACCAACAGGGGTAGGGAAAACTAGACTAAGTATAGAACTAGCCAAAAAATATAATGCAATCATTATCAATTGTGATGCCATGCAAGTATATATTGGTATGGATATTGGTACAGCAAAGATAAAAGAAAGTGAAAAAGAAGGGATTCCTCATAATTTATTAGATATAAAAGAGGTAAGTGATAATTATACTGTTTATGATTACCAAAAAGATGCAAGAAAATTACTAGAAGAGTACAAAGATAGAAACATCATCTTTGTTGGAGGCACAGGGCTTTATTTAAAATCAGCTTTATATAACTATGAATTTAAAGAAAGTGATCAAACAACAAATACTTACGAAGAATTTAGTAATGATGAATTGTACAAACTAGCCTTAAAAAAAGATCCAAACATGAACATTCATCAAAATAATCGCAAAAGATTAGTACGTTTTTTAAACAAGGAAACAACCAATTTACCAGCATGTTATCCTTTATATGATGCAAAATACATTGGACTTACCTGTGATAGAAGCATACTATATGACAGAATTAATAAACGAGTAGATGAAATGTTTGAAGAAGGCTTATTAGAAGAAGTAAAAAACTTTTATGATAAAAATATTCATTCCAAAGCGATAAATACAGCGATAGGGTACAAAGAACTATATAAGTATTTTGATGGCGAAATCAGTTTAGAAGAAGCAAGTGAATTAATTAAGAAAAACTCAAGACACTATGCCAAAAGACAATATACATGGTTTAATAATCAAATGAATATTACTTGGTTTAATGCTGATTTTGAAAACTTTAATAAAACAATAGATGAAGTAATAAAATTTATTGAACAATAAGGTGATTATGTGAATAAAATAATTAAAAATATATTAAATAAAATAGAAACAGAAGGGTATGAAGCTTATATAGTAGGGGGATATGTCCGTGATTTATTAGTAGGAATATCTAGTTGTGACATCGACATATGTACAAATGCTACCCCAAAAGAATTAATGTTAATTTTTCCCAATGCATCTTCCAAAAATCTAGGTGGAATAGAATTTAAAGTAAAAGAATATCACATTGAAATTACAACATATCGTGAAGAAAAAAAATATAAAGATCGTAAACCAATAGAATTCAATTACATTAATAATTTAGTTTTAGATTTACAACGAAGAGATTTTACCATAAATGCCATCTGTATGAATAGTAAGGGAGAAATTATAGATTTAGTCGGAGGAATTGATGATTTAAGTTCCCTAAAAGTAAAAATGATAGGTGATACTTTCATAAAAATAAAAGAAGATCCCCTAAGAATGTTAAGAGGAATACGTATAGCAACTATACTTAATTTTAATTTAGATACTACTTTATATAAAGAAATAGAAACAAATAAAGAATTAATTTTAACTTTATCTAGTACTAGATTAAAAGAAGAATTAGATAAAATATTATTATCAAAAAATGTAAAAAGAGGATTTAATTTATTAAATGATCTAGGTATTATTCATTTATTAGGAATCACGAATTGGGAAAATATTGTGCCAGTAAAAAATATTGAAGGAATGTATGCTCAAATCAAAATCAATTATGAATTACCATTTACTAAAGTAGAAAAAAATAATATTATCTCTTTAAGAAGAATCATCAACACTGAAGAAATTGATAAACAAACTGTATATAATTATGGCTTATATTTATCTCAAGTAGCAGGAGAAATATTAAATATAGATAAAAAAGAAATCAATAAATTATATAAAAATTTACCTATACATGATAAGAAAGAAATGAATATTAAAGCGAGTGATATAGTAGAAATATTAAATATAGATTATTCTAAAGTAATAAGTACAATAATGAAAGATATTGAAATTTTAATTATAAATGGTGAATTAAGAAATAAACAAAGTGATATTGAAAAATATATATTAGATCATAGAAGTGAGTGGTTAAAATGAATTTAGATTATTTTAAATGCCCTAAATATATTACTAACAGTTTATTTATGAAAAAAGCATTACAATTAAAATTAACATTAGAAGAGTTTCTAATGTTAACTTATTTTGATAATGATTACAATAATTATTTAAACATAGATGAATTAAGTAATAATATAGGGATATCATCAGAAAAAGCATATGAAATCTTTACTAATTTATTAAGCAAAAAACTAATTGATATCAAAACAGAAAAAGATATTGAAGGAAGATTAATTGAAAAAGTTAGTTTAGATAATTTTTATGAAATGATTATAGAAGAAGAAAAAGAAAGTGAAAAAAAGGAAATAAAAACTGACATTTATAAAGAGTTTGAAACAGAGTTTGCTAGACCAATTACTAGTATGGAGTATGAGATAATTAATGCTTGGTTATCTCATAATTATAGTGAAGAACTAATTATTGGCGCGTTAAAAGAAGCTGTATATAATGGAGTAAGAAACTTAAGATATATTGATAAAATATTATATGAATGGAATAAAAAAGGATTTAAAACAATGCATGATGTAAATAATCATTTAGAAAGAAAAGAAGTAAAGAAGGAGGATAGTGAGTTATTTGATTATAACTGGTTAGATGATGAAGAGTGAAGATGTAATTAACATATTAGATGAGTATTATCCCGATGCTAGATGTGAACTGAATTACACGAAAGATTATGAATTATTAATTGCAACTGTCCTAAGTGCACAGTGTACAGATAAAAGGGTAAATCAAGTAACAGAGGTATTATTCCAAAAATATGATTTAGAAAGTCTTAAAGAAGCTGATATAAAAGACATTGAAAATATCATTAGACCTTGTGGCTCTCATACCAAAAAGGCAAAATATATAAAGACTATAGCAGAAAAACTAATTAATGATTATCATGGCGTTGTCCCTAATAATAGAGAATATTTAGAGAGCTTGCCTGGAGTAGGTAGAAAGACTTGTAATGTGGTATTATCAAATATTTATGATGTACCTGCAATTGCCGTAGATACCCATGTAGCTAGAGTGTCAACTAGGTTAGGACTAGCAAAAGAGGGGAATGATGTATCAGTAATTGAACAAAAACTGATGAAGAAATTTCCCAAAGATAAATGGAGCAGACTACATCATCAACTAGTTTTATTTGGAAGATATAACTGTACAGCTAGAAACCCTAAATGTAGTGAATGCTTATTTAAAGATAAATGTAAACATTATAAAAAAATTACTCATGAATGAGTAATTTTTATTGTGATCGAATATCTTGAGTTTCGAGTAGATCTTCAAATTCTTTAGCAGTATGAATACCATGAGTAGTAGCCAATTCTCCATCTTTAAAATATAAAATGATAGGAACTTCAGAAATAATACTAGCATCTATTTCTAAAGCATCAGCAATATCTTTTTTATAATTAGTATTAGTATCCTTAAAATCAGTAACATTTAAGAAATAAAAACTATTTTGTAAATGATAATCATCAATTAAAGGCTTTAATTCTCTTTCTAAATTATAAACATCTTCATCACTAGTATAACTAATATATAAGAAATAATAACTAGGAGTTTCTGATAAAACAGAACTAATTTCATCAATATCAGTCATTTCCAAACTAATGGTATTCGTACTAATTAAATAGCTATTATAATATTTCTCTTGTTCTTTAACTGTATCCCATTTATGCAAATATAACGCAAGAAAAATTATGGCTAAAATAATACAAAGTCCAATAAAATATTTTTTTAAAGTTTGAGATTTATACTTTATTTTACTACTTGCCATAACATCCCTCCAATAATATTTTAACATACAATAATCTTATTTGTAAATCCCATTTTTATTCTGATTTGTCTTCTAATTTAACTAAAACTTCTCTTGGTTTAGACCCATTAGGAGGACCAACAATACCTCGTTCTTCTAAGAGATCAACTACTCTAGCAGCTCGGTTATACCCAAGTCTAAATCTTCTTTGAAGTAAACTTGTACTAACTTTACCAGTTTGAATAGCAAATTCTACAATTTCATTATATAGAGGATCATCATATTCTTCAGTTTCATTAGGTAGTCCATGAATACCACTACCAGTAGCATCTAAGTTTTGCATTTCTTCACTATAATGAGCAACTTGTTCTTTACATACATAATCAATAATTCTCTTAATTTCATCATCAGTAATAAAACATCCTTGAATACGAATAGGAACATTTTCACCCATAGGTAAATATAACATATCACCTTTACCAAGTAATTTTTCAGCACCACTCATATCAAGTATAGTTCTAGAATCGATATTAGATGCAACCGCAAAAGCAATACGAGAAGGGATATTTGCTTTAACAACACCAGTAATAACATCGGTTGATGGCCTTTGGGTTGCAACAATTAAGTGTATTCCTGCAGCACGAGCCATTTGAGTAATTCTCATAATTGAATCTTCAACTTCTTTGCTTGCTACAAGCATTAAATCAGCAAGTTCATCGATAATAGCAACAATATAAGGCATTTTAGCTACATTAGTATTATTCTTCTGATTTTCTTTCATAATCCATTCATTATAACCAGCAATATTCTTAACATTAGCATCACTAAACATATCATAACGTTTATCCATTTCTGCCACTAATTTTTGCAGTGCAATACTAGCTTTCTTAGGATCACTTACAACTGGACATAGAAGGTGAGGAACACCATTATAGTTGGATAATTCAACTTTTTTAGGATCGACTAACATGAGTTTTACTTCATCAGGTTTATAACGCATCAAAATAGAACATATCATCGTATTTGTACAAACAGATTTACCAGAACCTGTAGAACCAGCAATTAGAAGGTGAGGCATTTTCGATAAATCAGCAAGCTGTGGTCTACCCATGATATCTTTACCTAAAGCAACCACAATTTTAGCATCACTCATCGCCTTAGATTCATGAGCTAAAACTTCTTTAAATTTAACAGCACTAATACTTGGATTAGGTATTTCAACACCAATAGTGCTTTTACCAGGAATAGGAGCTTGTATTCTAACGTCTTTTGCAGCTAGTGCTAAAGCAATTTCTTTATTAATACCAACTATTCTTGATACTTTAGTACCACTCGGTACCTTTACTTCATATTGAGTAACTGCAGGACCAATATGGATCTCTACCACTTGACCATTGATTTGGAAGTCTTTAAGTACTCGTTCCAAATTTTCTTTATTACTACGAATAAAATTATTGGATGCAGAATTCTTTTTAGGAGGAGTTACATCATCTAATAAAGATAAAGGAGGAAGAGTATAATTGCTATTCGCTTCATATATACTTTCTTTATTTGTTTCCAAGTTCTCTTTTTGAGGTTCTTTCATAGTTTTTAATTCTTCCATACTAGTAATAATAATCTTATCATTTTTCTTTTCTTCAAATTCCTGATCTTCTTCGTACTGATAAACTTCTTCTTTTTCTGGTTTTTCTTTAGGAGTTGCATTTTTAAGTTTACTAAAGAATGATTTAATCTTATTTACGATATCAGCAAAAGTAATATTAAAGATTAAGATAACTGCAAATAAAATTAAAATAACACAAACAATTTTAGTACCAGTAAGTCCAAATAAACTAGATAGACCAATAGAAAATATAGCCCCTAATACACCTCCACCAATTTCAATAGAAGTATCTCCACTAGTAAATAAAGCTGTATTAGATCCAATAGTAGAAATTCTAGCCATATACTGATCTATAGTAGACTGAAAAATATCACCAGCTCCATCACATTCCCGAATATAACCAAAATGACTTGCTACAAGCAATACAATAATTACTACATAAAATCCTACTAATTTCTGACTCAAGAACTTAGGCAAACTTCTTTTAATTAACATATAAATTCCAAGACCTAAAATAAAAATTAAAAGAAAAATCCAAGCCCAACCTCCAACCAAGAACATTGCAAATTTCTTAATAATAGAGCCAACTGGACCAAAACCAAATCCAATAATACCAATTAATATTAGTATAAGACCAGTAAGTTCGACACTAAATCCTACTTTTTCTGTTTCATCTTTTTTTGTTTTTTTCTTCTTTGCCATCTTACTTCACCATAATAATTATAACGTAAAGAAGAGTTTAATGCAAATAAATATTCGCTTAAATGAAAAGATAAAATGTAAAATAGATAAATTAAGGTTGAACTAATCTTAATGATTACTTTATAATACCATTAAGAGGTGTAAAATGATAGAAGTAAATACGAATAAAACAATTTATAAAATAGACGACCAAATATTAGGAGAAATAGATTATCCAAGCATTGATGACAAAACAGTAAATATCACTCATACTTTTGTTGATCCATCCTTAAGAGGACAAGGCATTGCAGATAAACTCATGACTGAAGTATTTAAATATTTAAGTGAGAATAATTTAAAAGTAGTCTGTACATGTTCTTATGCAGCTTCATGGCTAGAAAAACACCCAGAATATCAAGATCTTAAAGTTGATTAATAGATGAGTTTATGTTATAATGTATACACATATGTAATTGATTTACATATATATAAAAAAAGCGGTGAATCCAGCCGTATAAATTGGAACTTAAAAAAGCGGTGAATCCAGCCGATAAATTGGAACTTAAAAAAGCGGTGAATCCAGCCGATAAATTGGAACTTAAAAAAGTAGGTTAGAGACTCAACTCTAATCTTTTATTTTGGTAATATTTATAGTATAATTTTATTAGATATGGGGGTTCATATAATGAGAAATTTTAAAATTGTACGTGTAAATTCAGATTACTGTGATTATTTAAGAAAATTTGATTCAAAAGTAAGTTATAATAAAGGATCAAAAAAATTAAGACCATTTGTAGGGGTATTATTTAAAATAGATAAGTGGGAATACATTGCTCCGTTATCAAGTCCAAAACCCAAACATAAACTAATGAAAATAGACTTGATTTTTTTAAAATAAAAAATGGAGAATTAGGAGCAATTAATTTTAATAATATGATTCCTGTTACTAAAAACAATTATACAGAAATAGACTTGTATAATACAAATTTAGATATAGAAGAAAGAAAATATCAAAAAATGTTAAAAGAACAATTATCATGGTTAAATGCTCATAGTTATCAAATTAAAGATAGATCACATAAACTTTATGAGCGTTACAAAACTAATAAATTATCAACACAATTAAAAAATAGATGCTGTAATTACCCTTTATTAGAAGAAAAAAGTTTAGAATATGTTAAAGTACATTAAAAGAAATGTGAAGAGTTAATTTTTTATTTACTTTTAAGGTTCAAAATGCTATGATGTTATAAAAAGAAAAGAGGATATTATGGGATTATTTGATAAATTTAAAAAAATTTTTGTTAAAAAAGAAGAAAACAAAGAAGATGTAGAAACATATGAAAAAGGACTGGAAAAAACAAGAAAAGAATTTGTAAATGAACTAAGTATATTAGGGCATAAATATACTAAAGTTAGTGATGAATATTTTGATGAACTAGAAAGTATTTTAATCATGGCCGATATAGGTGTTAATACGGTCATGGATTTTATTGATCGCTTAAAGGCAAGAGTAAAAAAAGAAAATATTACCGATACCAAATATTTACAAGAAGTTATTGTTGATGAACTATTTATTATCTATGTTAGTGGCGAATCTCTAAGTGATAAAATTAATATGAATCCAAATGGACCAACTGTTATTTTAATGGTAGGAGTAAATGGTGTAGGGAAAACTACAACCATAGCTAAACTTGCTTACAAATACAAAAAAGAGGGCAAAAGTATTATGATGATCGCTGGTGATACCTTTAGAGCAGGAGCCGTACCTCAATTAAAAGAATGGGCAGAAAAAACAGGTTCATTATTTTATGGCAAAGAAAATACTGATCCAGCAGGAGTAATTTATGATGGACTAGTAAAAGCCAAAGAAGAAAATGTTGATATTGTTTTAATTGATACAGCAGGACGACTTCAAAATAAAGTAAATCTAATGAAGGAGTTAGAAAAAATAAACAAAGTAATAGAAACTCATATAGAAGGAGCACCACAAGAAACATTGCTAGTAATTGATGCTTCAACCGGGCAAAATGGAATTTTACAAGCAGAAGCTTTCAAGGAAATTACCAATATTACAGGTATAGTTTTAACTAAATTAGATGGAACAGCTAAAGGTGGTATAGTTTTAGCAATTAAAGAAAGTGTAAATATACCAGTTAAATTCATTGGTTTAGGGGAAAAAATGGAAGATTTAAAACCATTTGATATTGAAAACTACATTTATGGATTATTCAAGGATATGATCGATGATGGAAAATAGAGAATACTTAAATTCCTTATTTGACATTTATAAAGAATTATTAACTAGTATAGAACAAGATACTTTTAAAGAATATTATGTTGAAGATTTATCACTTCAAGAAATAGCAGATAATCGTCAAATTTCCAAAAGTAGTGTTGGCAAAACATTAAAAAGTGCTACAGAAAAATTAGAAGAGTATGAATCTAAATTACACATATTAGAAAAGAACACCAAAATAAAAGAAGCATTAATAACCAAAGATTATATAGCAATTGAAGAAATAATAGACATCTAAAATCAGATGTCTATTTTATATACTTAGGATAATCAATTTTACCTAAAAGATAATCAGCACTAATATGATATTTCTTGCAAAGATCATAAAGGAAAGAGGTAGCAATTAATCTTCTACCTATTTCATAGCCAGAAATTACTGAAAAAGTAGTATTTAATTGATTAGCAAGTTTAGTTTGAGTTATTTTATTCTCTTTTCGAAAATCTTTAATTCTTTGACCAGAAAAATTTAAATTAATTCCTGTTTGATATGAATTATACTGTACTAAATCGGTAAAACCAAACAAGTAATCAACAGAAGTGTTTAAATAATCAACAAGTTTAATTAAATGTTTAGATGGAATAATTTCATATTCTATTTCATAAGCACTATAAGTTTTATTACTAATTTTTAATAATTTAGCCAAGTCAGACTGTTTTATTTCTAATTGCTCTCTTAAGTTTTTTAGCCGCTCTTTATAATACATGTTTATCACCAAAGATATTTTCTCATTTTTAATTAGCTAAAATATTTTAGTCTATAAATAGCGTAATTTTTCATGACTTTTAATATACCAAAGTTTATAATTAATATGTAAGCTAGGAAACTCATCATAGCTTTCGTTAAGGAGAGTAGTTATGGAATTTGAGGTATTAAAAAGAGGACATATTAAAAGGAATATTATTATTGGAAGTTTTGCAGTACTACTGATTAGTGCAATAATACTTAATTTTACGAGAGCAAAGTATCGAACGACAGCAGAAGTACCCATAGTAAATGGTACAATAAATTATAGTTTAGCAGACTTAAATATAGTAGCAATAACAGTAGATGGAGAAAGTGTTGATACCATACCTGAAGGTAATTATGAATTAACAGAGGAAAGTTATTGTACAATAGATGGAGAACAAGACGATAGCATAAAACTTTCTTATGATATGGAAACACAAAAATTAACAGTAAGTCCATTTACAACCAAAGGAACAAAGTGCTATTTAGACTTTATTAAAAAGGATTTTGCCAAAGAAACATTAGATAAACTAGATTTAATCGTAACTGAAGGAACTCCAAACTTTAATAACACGAGTTGTACTAATGGAAGTAATAATGGAGGTAATTGTGGAGAACAAACGGTAGGCTTATATGAAGAAACCACAAGTAAAGGAACAACCTATTATTTTAGAGGAGATGTAAATAATAACTATTTAGTTTTTGCAAACAAATATTGGCGAATCATTCGGATTAATGAAGATGGAAGCATCAGAGTGATATATAGTGGTGAAAAATCAACAGTAGATAGTGCTGGAAAAGAAACAGTTCTTGCTAATGGCTATAATGATGAAAGCACAGGATATACCCAAATAGGGTCAGGTCGATATAATAATAATCCTAATCAAAATGAATCTGTTGGATTTACTTATACTGAAGGATTACAACGTCCTACTAATACAAGTAGTGGAACTCCAAGTGTGATCAAAGGAATACTAGATACATGGTATAGCAGTAATCTAGAAGCATTTGATGGAATGATTACGAGTGCCCCAGGATTTTGCAATGACAGAGAACTGGCAAGTGGATATACATGGAGTACTGGTAGTAGTATAGATTATAAATTCTCGGAAAGAGTATATTCAGCAACATTTAGTACACCAACATTAGAATGCTCTAATTCAGATGATTTATATCAAACGAAAATCGGCTTAATTACAGCAGATGAAGTAGTTTATGCAGGAGCTGGAAAAGGTAGTAATTATGGTTATTACCTATTTACGGGAAACAGTTGCTGGACAATAACACCATTGGGTGAAGGATCCGTGACTACTTTTTCAAAATATTTTGGAGACTTTCAAGTAACATTTACCTTTGGCGTACGTCCTGTTATTAATATCTCATCAAATATAACAATAACCGGTTCAGGAACAATACAAGATCCTTATGTTGTAAATTAAATGTAAAATAATTGTATATATTTGCAACCTTTATCAAAATACTTTATAATAAAGATAAGGTGAGTATATGAAGTCAATATTAAGAGTTATTGTATCAATTTTTAAAACATTAATCGGAATAGTAAATATTATTTTGATCTTAGTTATTGTATTAAATATTTTAAATTTTATTTTATTAAAAGTTCAAAAAAGGGACTATACAACTTTTTTAGATTATACATATGTAATTGTAGAATCTGATGAAGAATATTTAGGATTAGAAGAAAATGATTTTCTTCTTACTGATTTAAGAAAATCAGCCGTAAAAGAAGATTTAATTCTTTACCAAGATAATAATAATGTTGAAATAGGTAAAGTATTAGAAATTGGTTCTAAAGATATAATTGTAGAAAGTAAAGGTACTGAAGTTACATTGAATAAAGAGTCAATTATAGGGACAGTAATAAAAGTAATACCAATTTTAGGAAATATTTTAAATATGATACTAGATTCTACAACATTCTGGATATCTGTATTTATTCTTATCTTTACGAGTATTATTCAAACTTTACTAAGTAAAGCTAGCCAAAAATTAACCAAAGAAACTCCAGATTTAGTAAAAATTAGTCAAGAGGATTTACGTTAGGAAAAGTGAAAAAGCAACTTTTCCTTTATTTTTAATTAATTTTGTAGTAAAATTATAACCTGTGCATTTATAGGAGGGGAAAATAAATGAAAAAAACAAAGATAATCTGTAGTATTGGACCTGCTACAAACAAAAAAGAAGTATTTAAAAATCTTGCTCATGCTGGAATGAATGTAGCAAGAGTAAACTTTTCACATGCAACAATAGAAGAAAGAGAAACAGTTCGTGATTTAGTTTCATGGATTAATGAAGAAGAAAATTTAAATATAGGTTTACTTTATGATACTAAAGGTCCAGAATTTAGAAGTGGAGAGGCTGTTGAAGAAGGAATCGAATTAATTCCAGGAAATACAATTCGTGTAGTTAAAGAAAGTGTAATAGGAAATAATGAAAGATTTAGTGTCAACCATCCAGAAGCTTTAGATAGCCTTAATATTGGAAGTGTAATTCAATTAGAAAATGGACTAATGAAAATTGAAGTAATATCAAAAGAAGAAGATGGTGTTACTTGTAAAGTCATTAATGGAGGGTTATTAAAGAGTAAAAAAAGTTTATTTGCACCCGGAGTTAAACTGGATATTCCTTTTATTAGTGAAGAAGATAAAGAAGACATTATTTATGCTTGTAGGAATAATGGGGACTTTTTAGCACTATCATTTGTTTCAACAAAAGAAGATGTATTAGAAGCAAGAAAAATTATTAATGAGGAAAAAAGTAACATAAAAGTTATTGCTAAAATTGAAAGTAAAACCGGAATTGATAATTTAGATGATATTCTTGAAGTAAGTGATGGTGTTATGGTAGCACGTGGAGATCTTGGAGAAGAAGTACCAATATCCCTTTTACCAGTTTATCAAAAGTTAATTGTAAGAAAAGCCAGAGAGCATGGTAAATTCTGTATAGTAGCAACAGAAATGTTAGAAAGCATGAAAAAGAATTCTAGACCAACTCGTGCTGAAGTTACTGATGTAGCAAATGCTGTACTAGATGGAACAGATGCAGTCATGTTAAGTGGGGAAACAACTGTAGGTTTATATCCAGTAGAAACCGTAAGTTACATGGCAAGTATTGCTAGTGATGCTGAAGATCATAGTGCTACTCATTTTGGCTATTTAGGTAAAATTGGCCGTACTGAGTGTATTGCTAAAAGTGCCGTAGACTTAACCAATTATGTTGATGTAAAAGCAATTGTTGCTGAAGCTATCAGTGGCTATAGTACCCGTATGATTAGTAACTTTAGACCAAATTGTCCAATTCTAGCTACATGTACAACAGCTAGTGTGGCAAGAAGTCTAGCCCTAAATTATGGTGTTTATACGACATTAGTACCACTAATGGATGATACAGATGAATTAGTAGACTTAGTAAGAGATAAAGCTGTAGACTATTTTAATTTAGAAAATGGGGATAAAATCATTATTACAGGAGGCTTACCAGCTGTAAATAATGTAAGATTAACAAACTTTTTAAAGATTGAAGAAATTGATAAATTATAATATAATAATTTAGGTGATACTATGGATATAAATTTTAAAGAAGAAGGTTATACCTTTAATTTACGGGTTGCAGCACTTATTCGTAAGGGAAATAAAATCTTAGTTGAAAAAAATGATCAAGTAGATTATTATGGTCTAATTGGTGGTAGATGTAAACTAGGAGAAGATAGTATTAGTGCGATAAAAAGGGAGATCAAAGAAGAAACAAGTGAAGAAACAGAATATTTAAGAAGTGTAGGAATAATTGAAAATTTCTTTATTTCTCGATACACCAATAGTCCCTATCATGAAATATTAATCATTCATGAATTAAAATTTAAAAATCCAGAAGTATATCAACAAGATAAGATAACCAATTTAGAAGAATCGAAAGATGCTAAATTTTATTGGAAAGACATAAATGAGTTAAAGAAATGTAAACCAGAAATTGCTTTCCAACACTTAAATGACAGTACTTTCTTTCATTTAATTAATAAAGAATAGACCGAATTGAATAAATTTGGTCTTTTTTTTACATGATTAGAATAGAATGAATTGGAGGCACTTATGTTTAATAACTTTGGATTTATAGGCAGTAAGCTTTTAAAAGATGCAGAATTAGAAAGAATAAATTTACATCATCCCTATGTAGGAAGTGAACATTTGCTCTTAGCTATCTTAAAAGGAGATAGTGAGTCTAAAAAAATATTAGAAGATGCAGGATTAACTTACCAGAAATTTAAACAAGAACTAATTGATATTGTAGGTGTTCCGAAAAAAAACATAGACATAAATTTATATACACCATTATTAAAAAGAATTTTATCTAATGCACTAAATGATGCTAAAGAAAATAATAAAGGAATAGTTACAGAAAGTCATTTAATTATTGCTATGTTAGATGAAGGAGAAGGAATAGCGATAAGAATTATGCTTGGTCTAAATATTAATTTAGATGATTTATATGATGAACTTAAAGTAAAGCCACAAGATATTAAAAAGGAAAAATTAGAAATTTTAAATATTGGCCGAGTATTAAATGATTTAGTAGATGAATTTGATGAAGTAATTGGAAGAGATAAAGAAATTGACAATATAATAGAAGTCCTCTTACGCAAGAAAAAAAGTAATCCCTTGCTTATTGGTCCAGCTGGAGTAGGAAAAACTGCTATAGTAGAAGAGTTAGCAAGAAGAATTAGCGCCAAAGAAGTGCCATTTCCTTTATTAAATAAAAAAATTATTGAACTTCCTATGGGAGATTTAGTTAGTGGCACAAAATACAGAGGAGAATTTGAAGAAAGACTAACCAAGATAATTAAAGAAGTAATAAAAAATAAAAATATTATTCTTTTTATTGATGAAGTTCATACTATGGTAAATGCTGGTGGAGCAGAAGGAGCGATAAATGCCAGTGATATTTTAAAGCCATACTTAGCAAGAGGTGATTTAAAAGTCATTGGTGCAACTACAACCGAAGAATATGAACGTTTTATTGCTAAAGATAAAGCTTTAGAAAGAAGATTTGAAACAATATTAGTAAATGAACCTACTCTAGAAGAAACAACAGAAATATTAAAAGGATTAAAAGAAAGTTATGAGACTCATCATCATATCAAAATAACAGACGAAAACATAGAAGATATTGTATCTTTAGCCAATAAATATCTTTTTAAAAAGAAAAATCCAGATAAAACGATAGATTTATTAGATAGTGTATGTGCATATGTAAAAAGAAAAAACATTGTAAAAGCAGAATTAATCGCTTTTGAACATAAATTAAATGAATTAAAAGAGTTAAAAGAAAGATATGTTTTAGATAATGTATATGATAAAGCCCTAGATACATGTTTAAAAATCAATGAAATAGAAGAAAATATTAGTAAGTTAAAAGAAAAGAAAGATGATGGCATAACCAAAGATGATATATTAAAAGTAATAGAAAATAAAAGTAATATTCCTTTATTTATCAATAAAGAAGAATTGATGATAAAAATAAAAAACAAATTATCAAAAGAGATTCTTTATGAAGATCAAGCATTAGAAAAAATACTTGAAAATATAAAAGCTTTTTATGAAACAGAAAAGAGTGTAAAGTTATTATTAGTAGGTCCAAGTGGAGTAGGAAAAACAAGTTCAGTAAAACTACTTAGCAAAATTACAAAGAATAATTTAATTCGCCTAGACATGAGTGAATACAAAGATTCTTCATCAATAAGCAAGTTAATTGGAGCCCATCAAGGTTATGTAGGATATGATGACCCCTTTATTTTTAAAGAAGTCAAATACAACCCATATTCTATTATCTTAGTAGATGAATTAGAAAAAGCACATCCAAGCATAATGAATTTATTTTTACAGATTATGGATGAAGGAATTATACATGATTCCCATGGAGAAGCAATAGATTTTTCTCATACTCTAATTATAATGACATCTAATGCTTACAAAAATAATAATGTTGGTTTTATAAATCAAAAAAAAGATTTAACTGAATATTTTAGTGAAGAATTTTTAGGAAGATTTGACGACATAATAACATTTAATCCTCTAACCAAAGAACAAGCTTTAGAATATTTAAAAAATAAACTACAAGACGAAAAAATAGATTATGAAAAATTATTAAAAGATACTTCTTTTGAAAAATATGGATTTAGATATATGAATAAAGTAATTGTAAAATATAAAATGAAAATACAAAGTTAATAAAAAAGACCCAAAAAGGTCTATATTCCCAAATCAAATTTCATTTGGGGATTTTTTTCTTTAATTAATTTTCTTGGATAACCTTCAATTTTAATATCATCTTGCGTAAAATCATAAAAATTCTCTTTTTCTGGGTTTAACCAAACAGTTGGATTACACTCTACTGGTTCGCGATTTAACATTTCATGAGCTTGATCAATATGACGATCATAGATTTGAATATTATTATAAAACCAAGTGAATCTACCTGGAGTATACCCGCAATGCCTAGCAACCAAATAAAGAAAAATCATATATTGAACTTGATTAATACATCCTGCAGTTAAAAAATCACTACTTCTTTGAAATAAAGACATATCTAAATAATCAATTCCATCACGTCCATGTCGAACATTCCAAACAGTTTGATAGGCACAAGGTTTTAATCCATGTTCTTCTTTAAAATCGTCAACTTGCCACATATTAATAATATGTCTTCTACCATCAGGATCATTTTTAAGACCATCTAATAAATCTTTTACAAGAGTATGCCTTCTAACTGTCTCTCCATAACAAGAACCGATAGTTCTATTACCAATATCCCATTCGTCCCACCAAGTAACGCCATATTTATCTCTTAAAACATCTAAATTGTTGGATTCGTCTTGATAAATCCATAAAAGTTCACCAATAGCACTTTTAACTGCAATTGGTCTAAGCGTAATAAGTGGGATTTCACCCTTAGTTAAGTCATAAGTGCACATGCCATGATTAACACTCAAAGTATGTGCAGGTGTTCCATCACTATATTTAGGTCTAGGATTTTTATCTAGACAACCTTCATTTAAAATTCTTTCGATAATTTCTTTGGTATATTGATCACCTTTTGTACCTTGCATAATTACCTCCTAATTATTATTATAAAATAATTTAATTAGAAGTCAATGAATGATAAAGAAAAAGAATGAGAAAGAAAGAAATTACCGAAAAAATTTAATGTCAATTAGTTTACATTCATTTTTAAAAGAATTTAAAAGGACTTTAAAAATTTATAATCAAAGTTTATTGACAATAGCACCCATTTTGTGTAAATTAAAAATGGTGATAGTATGGTTTTAATAAAAATAATCGCGGCGATAGGAAAAAATAATGAATTAGGAAAAGATAATGATTTAATTTGGCACTTTAAAGAAGATTTAAAATTTTTCAAAGAAGAAACAACAGGACACAAAATAATAATGGGATATAAAACATTTAAATCCTTGCCCAAATTACTCCCAAATCGTACTCATCTTGTATTAACCCATCACAAAATAGAAAATAATGAAGTAATTGTATTCTCTTGTTTAGAAGAATTATTAAATTATTTAAACGAGCTAAATGAAACAGTTTATGTTATTGGTGGTTCTTCAATTTATCAGCTATTTATTGATAAAGCAAATGAATTAATATTAACTGAAATTGATGACACAAGAGAAGCTGATACTTATTTTCCAAGATTTGATCCAAAAGATTATAGTGCAGAATTAATAGGTGAGTATAGCGAAAAAGATATTAATTATAAACGAATTAGATATAAGAGGAGGTCATAATTTTGAAAGGTAAAATTATAGTAATTGAAGGAACTGACTGTTCAGGAAAAGAAACACAAAGTAAATTATTAGTTGAAAAATTAAGGGCAAGTGGGGAAAAAGTAGCAACCATGTCATTTCCTGTTTATGACTCTCCAACCGGTAGAATTATTGGTGCCTGTCTTTTAGGTAAACCAGATATGTGTGAAAAATATTTAAAAGAAAACCATGGATTTTTCCAAGAAGGTGGAGGAGAAGTAGACAGTTTAGCAGCCTTATGTTACTATGCTGCAGATAGACGTTACAACTTACCAACAATAAAAAAATATCTTGATGAAGGATACACATTAATTTTAGATCGTTATGTAACCAGTAATCTTGCTCACCGAGGTGGGATGCTTGATACGAAAGAAGAGCGCTTAAAAATGTATCAAAAAATAGATACACTAGAATATGACTTAATGGAACTACCAAGACCTGATCAAGTAATATTACTTTATATGCCATTTGAATATGCTTATGAATTAAAGCAAAATAGAAAAGAGAAGTTAGACGAAGCAGAAAGAGATGAAAAATATTTAAAAAGAGGAGAAAATGCTTATTTAGAACTTGCAGAGCTTTATGGTTATGATATTGTAAATTGCGTAAAAGAAAAGAAAATAAGATCAATAGAAGAAATATCAGAAGACGTTTACAAGTTAGTAAGAAAAAAATAGTGGAATCAATATGAATTTAAGAAAAATGACAAGATTATACCAAAGTACAAGAAAAGATGAAAGAGCCTATTTGCAAAAACGATTACTTCAATTAGAAGAAACGCCAAAAAGAAGTTAAATTTTAATAAATAACTTCTTTTTTTCATATATTAAAGTGTAAAGTAAAAGTAAGATTTATTGACAATTAATCAATAGATGATATACTAAAACTAGATAATTGTTTGTTTAGGAGGTTATATGAAAAATTTTACAAACTATAAAGAATATGATAAGAAGGAGAACTTAAAAATTGGTTCAAAAGTAGTTCATGGTGCAGTAGGACATGATCCTTTTACTGGTTCAGTTAGTTTTCCAATATTTCAAACAGCAACTTTTAGATTTAGAGCCTTAGAAGATTCATTTGGTTATGATTATACAAGACTTCAAAATCCAACAGTTGAAGAACTAGAACGTACTCTAGCCATGCTTGAAAATGGTACTCATGCTCTAGCTCTATCTAGTGGTATGGCCGCTGTAATGTGTGCATTTTCACTGTTAAAAAGAGGTGATCATTTAATATCAAGTGATGATATCTACGGAGGAACTTATGAAATTGCTAAAACAGAATTAAAAGAAAGAGGAGTAGAAACAAGCTTTGTTGATTTAAGTGATTTTGAATTATTTAAGGAAAGTATCAAAGAGAATACAAAGATGATTTTTATTGAAAGTCCAACAAATCCCACGATGAAAGTAGCAGATATCGCGGAAATTTGCAAAATTGCGAAAGAAAAAGGAATTATTGTTGTCGTAGATAATACACTACTTACACCATATTATCAAAAGCCACTTAATTTAGGTGCTGATATTGTCATTCATAGTGGAACAAAATATTTAGAAGGACACAATGATACCATGGCTGGTTTTGTCATAACCAATAAAGAAGAATACTTTACTCCAATGCGTGCCTTTTTAACTTATCAAGGAGCATGTTTAGCCCCATTAAATGCTTGGTTAACCCTAAGAGGAATTAAAACATTAGAAGTACGTATGCAAAGACACAATGAAAATGCTCTAAAAGTAGCAGAGTTCTTACAAAACCATCCAAAGGTTACCAAAGTATATTATACCGGTCTAAAAGATCATAAAGATTATGCAACAACGATGAAGCAATCAACCGGTTTTGGTGGATTATTATCTTTTGAAGTAGACACAAAAGAAACAGCACTAAAAGTATTAGAAAAAGTAAACATGATTATTTTTGCTGGTTCTCTAGGTGGTGTGGAAAGCTTAATTTGTTATCCAGTTGTTGTAACCCATCATGAAGTACCAGAAGAAGAAAGATTAAAATTAGGAATTAATGATCGTTTACTTAGATTATCTGTTGGTATTGAAGATGCCGAAGATATTATTAATGATTTAGCCCAAGCATTAGAATAGGAGAGATTTTATGAGATTTACAAAAATGCAAGCATACGGAAATGACTATGTATACATTGATGCCATAAATCAAAAGTTAGATAATTTAAATGAACTAGCTAAATTTGTATCTAATCGTCATTTTGGTATTGGTAGTGATGGTATGGTACTAATTTGTCCTAGTGATGTAGCAGATTTTAAAATGCGTATTTTTAATCCTGATGGAACGGAAGCTGAAATGTGTGGAAATGCAATTCGTAGTGTCGGAAAATATGTATATGATCATAAATTAACCGATAAAACAACATTAAAAATTGAAACTTTAGGTGGAATTAAAACGCTTGATTTAACAGTAGAAAATGGTGTAGTAACTAATATTCGTGCCAATATTTCTAAACCAATTTTTGATGCTAAATTAGTACCAGTTAACACAGATAAAGAAAAATTTATTATGGAAAGTGTTAAAATATTAGATCAAACATTTAAATTAAGTAGTCTTTCATGGGGAAACCCTCACACAGTTTTATTTGTAGATGATGTCATGAATTTCGATGTTGCAAAATATGGCCCAGCCATTGAAAATAATAGAGAAGTATTTCCAAACAGAACCAATGTAACCTTTGCTGAAGTAGTAAACAAAAACTACATTAAAATAAGAGAATGGGAAAGAGGTACTGGTGAGACTATTGGTTGTGGAACTGGATGTTCTACTGCCGTAGTAATAGCATCTACCCTAGGACTTACCGATAGAAAGTGTGAAGTTGAACAAATTGGTGGTATTTTAGAAATAGAATATGCAGATAATGGTGAATTATACATGAAGGGTCCAAGTCATTTTGTATTTGAAAGTGAAATTGATGTTTCTCATATAATAGAAAAAACAAAATGAATTTTATCACTTTAACAAAAGAAAATTTTAATCAATATGCTAATCAAATTGTTGATTTATGTAACGAAGCAGTTAAATTTAATGAAAACAATGATAAAAAAGGACAATTTTATACAACAACATTTAAAGAACTATTAGAAGAACAAATAAGAAAGAATGAATTTCAGGAAAATAATCCAATTAGAAGATATATAACTGATCGTTTATATGAAGAATACAAAAAAATAGGAAAAGTAGAAGATTATACCAAAACAGCGTTTTATGCTCTAGCTGATATTAACAAAGAAAAGCTAATAAGACTAGCAAGAGACAAAAATCAAGATAAAGACTTAACGGAAAAGATAAAGATTTATGAACTATTTTTACAAGCCCAAAGTCCAGTTTTTATTTCTTTACCAACAATAAACATCGAAAAATATTTTGAATCTAATATAGATAATGCCATGGAAATAAATACTTACATTGTAAATCCAACTTATCGTGGTAATGGTCTAGCCAAAATATTACTATATGAAACATTAAAAAGGAAGATGGAAGATTATTTTTTACATACTGACAATGATATTTTATATTTAAATACAACTATCCACAATGATAACATTAATTCTCAAAAAATTATTAGTATAATTAAAATGGAAGATTATTTATATATTGAACGAACTAAAGGAATTAATAGAAGAGTATATTTTAAAAAAGTATGTAGAGATAATTATCAAGATTTATTACACGAAATGGAAATAGAGTTTAATAGACTACAATTATTATTCCCACATATTTGGTATAGATTTAGAACAATTAAGAGAAATAATCAAATTAAAAATAAATGAGTACAATAATGGGTTACAAACTGCTAGAAGCATACAAGAAAAAGAAACTAAAGAAGCAAAATTAAATAGTTTATTAAAAACTGAATTATTAATAAGAAAAAGGAGTAAATAAAAAATGAAAAAATTAAAAGATATTTTAGAAGGAATCAATTATTATGTATTAAAAGGAACTATTGATTTAGAAATTAATGATATTAAGTATGATAGCAGAAAAGTTAAAAATCAAGATATATATGTAGCTTTAATAGGATATAACAGTGATGGTCATGACTATATTATAGATGCCATAAAAAATGGTGCTAAAGTAATCATAACTTCTAAAATGATAAATGTTGAAGAAGAAGTAACAGTAATAAAAGTAGATGATACGAGATTAGCTCTAGCTTATTTATCAGCTAATTATTTTGATCATCCAGCATCAAAACTAACGGTTATTGGTGTTACAGGCACAACAGGTAAAACAACAACGACCCATATGATTAGAGAGATGTTATTAAAAGTAGGAATAAATTGTGGATTAATTGGAAGCATCGGGGTAAAGTATGAAGATAAAATTATACACACAGACAATACTACACCTGAATCATATGAAGTACATAAATTTTTTAAAGAAATGTTAGATCATGGTATTACTCATGTTGTCATGGAAGCATCAAGTCAAGCCTTTAAACTTAATCGTCTAGCTGGCATAATTTTTGATATTGGTGTACTTACTAATGTTACAACCGATCATATAGGACCGGGAGAACATGAATCACATGAAGAGTATGTAGCATGTAAAAATAAATTATTTTTAAACAGTAAATTAGTAATTAGCAATAGTGATTCTCTTTATTTAAAAGAAGTATTAAAAGGGGTAGAAGTACCAATAATAACTTATGGCGTAAAAAATGAAGCAGATTTAAAAGTTACTAACATCAATTTAATTAATGAAGCTAATTTTTTAGGTTCAGAGTTTATTACAGAAGGTTTAATTAATGATACATTTAAAACTTGTATTCCTGGAGAATTTAATGTCTACAATTCCTTATGTTCGCTATTAGTTTGTGAAGAGTTAGGAATAGATATCAAGAAATCTAAAGAAGCTCTACAAACACTAAAAGTTAGAGGACGTATGGAAATAGCACTAGTAACCCCAAAATATAAAGTATTAATTGATTATGCTCATACTGAAGATGGCATGAAAGGGCTAGTTAAAACTTTACGTGCTTACAAGCCTAAAAGATTAGTAAGTGTATTTGGTGGTGGAGGAAATCGTCCAAAAGAAAGAAGATATAGTCTTGGTGAAATTATAGGAGGAGCTAGTGATTTTTGTATTATTACCGAAGATAATCCAAGATTTGAAGAGTTAAGTAGTATTAATGAAGATATTAAAGTAGGATTAGATAAAGTAGGAGCTAAATATATTGAAATTCCTGATCGTGCTGATGCCATTAAATATGCTTGTGATAATGCTTTAGAAGGAGATTTAATTCTTTTAGTTGGTAAAGGTCATGAAGAATATCAAGATATAAAAGGTGTAAAACACTATTTTAGTGAACTTGATGTAATTAATGAAATAAAAAAAGATTTAAAATAATCTTCTTTTTTTATTAAAAAAATGGTAAAATAATAAAAGGAAAAGAGTGATAATTATGGAAGAAAAAATTATAGGAAAAATAGCAATTAGTAATAGACATTTACATCTAACAAAGGAAGTTTATGATCAACTTTTTGATGAACCAATAAGTATAAAAAGACCATTAAATCAAATCGGGGAGTTTGCTTCTTTTCAAACAGTAACCTTAAAAACAGAAAAAGCAGAAATCCCAAATGTAAGACTAATTGGTCCCTTAAGAGCATATAATCAAGTAGAAATATCTAGGTCAGATGCTTATCTTTTAGGTTTAAATCCTCCAGTTCGTCAAAGTGGAGACTTAGAAGATAGTGAGACCATTACCGTTGTTGGGCCTAAAGGAGAAGTAACCTTAAAAGATGCTTGCATTCAAGCCGAAAGACATGTTCACATGAATGAGCAAAAAGCCGAAGAACTAGGATTAAAACACGAAGACATGGTTAAGCTAATTGTTGATAATGACAAAGGTGGAGTAATGGAAGCTTTTGTTAAAGTTAGTAGTAATGGTTTCTTTGAAATTCATATTGATAAAGATGATGCCAATTGTTTTTTACTAAAAACTGGTGATGAGGTAGTAATTGAAAAATAGCTTTTTCATCAAAGATATAAAGATACCAACTAGACTAGTGTTAGCTCCTATGGCTGGAATATCTAACACATCTTATCGTAAAATTGTAAAAAAAATGGGAGCAGGCTTAATTTATGCTGAAATGGTTAGTTCCAATGCCTTAATGTATGGAAATAATAAGACGATGGAATTATTAAAAATGAGTGATGAAGAACGACCTATAGCTCAACAAATATTTGGAAGTGATGTGGATACATTTGTTGCATCTGCCAAAATAGTAGAAGAAAAAATGCATCCAGATATTATTGACATCAATATGGGTTGTCCTGTACCCAAAGTTGCTCTAAGAGCTCAAGCGGGAAGTGCTCTATTAAAAAATCCGGAAAAAATAAGAGAAATAGTTAGAGCTGTTGTAAATGCGGTAAAAGTACCAGTTACAGTAAAAATTAGAAGTGGTTGGGATGAAGAACACATTAATGCTCCACTAGTTGCTAAAGTTTGTGAGAGTGCAGGAGCAAGTGCTATAGCTATTCATGCTAGAACAAGGCATCAAGGCTACAGTGGACATGCTAACTGGGATATAATCAAGCAAGTTAAAGAAAGTGTATCAATACCAGTAATAGGTAATGGTGATGTAAAAAGCCCAATTGATGCCAAAAATATGCTTGAATATACAGGCTGTGATGCCATCATGATTGGTAGAGCAGCTATAGGAAATCCTTGGATATTTAAAGAATGTCTAGAATACATAGAAAATGGTGTGCTAATCCCAAAACCAACAGACATAGAAAAAATAGAAATGATAAAATATCATTACCATTTATTAAAAGAAGATAAAAACGAAAAATTAGCTCTATTAGAAATAAGAACACATGCTCTAGCATATATAAAAGGAATGAAAAAAAGTAAAGAATACAAAGATTTAATTTGTAAAACAAAAACAGAAAAAGAATTTCTAAATGTTTTAAATGAATATGAAGAGTTTTTAAAAAATACGGCAGGATAATATCCTGTTTTTAATTTACATAAATTTTGCTAGATAAAGTCGTAAAGATTAAAAATTGTGCCCATCTAACTTAACGGTTATTTACAAATTATATATGGTATGTTATACAGGGACTAGATGGAGGAATTTTCTCATGAATGAAGAAGCATATTATAAAGAAATAGAACACTTAATAAAAAGAAATGAAATAAATAAACGAGTAAGAAAATTAGAAGAAAATCAGACACTAGTAACAACATATTGGGAAATAGGAAAGATTTTAGTAGAAGCCCAAGGAGGTTCTTCACGTGCCAAGTATGGTAATGAACTAATTAAAAAATGGTCTAAAAAACTTACTGAACTTTATGGTAAAGGATATGATGCAACTAATTTATCTAGATTTAGAAAATTTTATTTATGTTTTCCAATACTTGGGCCAGTGGCCCAAATATCTTGGTCAATTATTTATACCTTACTTCCAATTAAAGATGAGAATAAGCGCAACTATTATATTAATCGATGTATTAAAGATGATTTATCAATTAGAGATCTTCGTAGAGAAATAAAATCAAATTCATATGAAAGATTAATTAATAAGCCTGATAAAATAGATATCATTGTTCCAGAAAAGTATTCTATTACTACAGATATGAAAAATCCAATTATCATTGAAGTAAATAAAGAAATTAAATCAGAGAAAGATTTAGAATTAAGTATTTTATCTAATCTATCATATTTTTTTAAACAATTGGGAGAAGGTTTTGTCTTTTAATATAAAATTAAATTGTTATTTTGTAGAAAGTGAAAATATAATTCCTTTAAATTATAAAATAAAAAATGTCTAATTAGACACTTTTTGATTTAAAATTAGTTTTGCTACTTGATTAACAGGTCCAGCCCCAATAGTTAAGATTAAATCATTAGGTTGTACATGTTCCATTAAATAAAGTGCAATTTTATCATAAGTAGGAATATGAATAACATTAGGATTTTCTTTTTGAATTAATTTTACCAAATCATCTTCCTTAACATTCCAAATGTTTGTTTCTCTAGCTGGATAAATATCACAAATAATAACGTGATCAAATTTACTTAAAATATTAGCAAATTCTTGTAAATGTTCAAAAGTTCTACTATAAGTATGAGACTGAAAAACAGCCCAAGTCTCATGATGTTTAATAGATTTACTAGAATCATAAGTGGAAGCAATTTCAGTTGGATGATGAGCAAAATCATCAAATACATGAGCACCATTATATTCACCCAAATATTCAAATCGCCTTCCTACACCATGAAATTCTTTTAATGCTTTTTTTACTACTTCAAGATCAATATGATAATTAATACTCATTGCTATTGTAGCTAAAGCATTTAATACATTATGTCTACCCAAAACACCTAATGTAAAAGTATCCAAATATTCATGATTAAAATAAACATCGAAAGTAGGGAACCCTAATTCTGAATAACAAATATTTTTAGCCATTAAATTAGCATCATGTTGAATACCATAAGTAAGTAAATGATCATGATTTAAAGTTAAATCATCAATATTTTCATCATCAATATTAACAACTAAAAAACCATTTTTAGGTAACAAATCAATATATTTTTGAAAAGATTTTTTAGTATTTTCAACAGTTTTAAAATAATCTAAATGATCATCATCAATATTCAATATAATTTCACTAGTAGGATGAAAATGCAAGAAAGAATCTACATACTCACAAGCTTCTAAAATAAAATACTTTTTTCCACCAATATAATAATTACCATGAATTTTCTGTAAAGAAGCCCCAATATTAATTGTTGGATTAAGACCCGCTTCTAAAAAGACAGAAGCCACCATACTAGTAGTAGTACTTTTTCCATGAGTTCCACTAATACAAATTAAATTTTCATATTGTTTAGTATATTCTCCTAAAAATACAGCTCTTTCAACAGCTTCAATACCATGACTTCTAGCATAAGATAGTTCAACATCATCATCATGTATAGCAGCAGTATAAATTACTAAGTCTGCATTTTGAATCAATTCCACTTGATGACCAATTACAACCTTTATTCCAATACTTTCCAAATATTTAGTATGTTCTGATTCTTGCATATCACTACCAGTAACATTCTTTCCATCATGCTTTAACATAGCAGCTATAGCATACATACTAGCCCCACCAATACCAATTAAATGTATATTTTGATATTCTTTTATTTCTTTTTTCATCTGCTTCACCTCATAACTTTATTATATTATATACTCGAAAATATGGTTTAAGCAATAAAAATTCTTTTTTTTTATGTAAAACAATGTTATAATTAAATTGGTTAATTTTAAATAATAATTTTTAATATATATTGGGAGGAGTTTATGAGAGTTTTAAAATATTTAGTATTTGCTAATGTTATTTGTTTTGTAGCTCTTTGTAGTGCAAATGCAGCATCATGTACATATAAATATAATAATTATACTTATGAATGTAATGTTACAACAAACTCATTAAGTTGTGATTTTCTATATAATAATAATTTAAGTAAAGATGCCATTAATACAAGTAATTTAAACATGACATTAAGTGAAGATGATTTTATTAATAGTGATGGTGAAGTAGACTGTAATGAGGTTAGAAATTTATACTTTGATCAAAATATAAATAATCGTTCTATTCAAATAATTTATGATATTAGAAGTGATAATAATAATTGTCCAATTCATACACAAAGATATAATGCAAGACCTGGAGATTTTCTTACAGAAACAAATGGATGTGTAACTTATTCATTAAGCAATTCTTCTAATGATGATAGCAATGGAAATACATCTGATGAAGATGGAGGATTTAATCCTGGATCAGGGACAGGTACAGGATCTGGTAATACAGGTGATGGTGAATTTAACACTGAAAATTTTTGCAGTGGATCAGTTCAAGGAGTATTTACAACTATAGGTTGGGTATTTTTCATTGCTAAAATTTTAATACCTATAGTATTAATTATATTTGGAAGTATAGATTTTGGAAGAGCAATAATAGCAAATAAAGACGATGAAATTAAGAAATCTGCTAAATCATTAGTTATGCGTGCTGTAGCAGGAGTAATTATTTTCTTCATTCCAACTCTATTAAATTTTGTTGTTGAAATTATCGGTGGAGATGATTTATATAATGGCACATTTGCCACTTGTACTCACTGTATGTTAGAACCAACAGATTCTAGTTGTAGAAAGTTAATAGGTGATTAAGATGAAAAAATATATAATTTTAGCAATATTATTATTCAGTTTTAATTTAACAAATGTACATGCTACACCTATAGAAGATGAATGTATAGAAAATGGAACTTGTGAAGTTTTATGTAATTATGAAACAATTGTAAGTAATGGCAAAAATAATGGCCAATGGAGACGAAATTTAACTATTTATTATGCTTTTGACGAAGGCTTATATATTAAATATCAGTCACCTACTGGTCAAGAAGTACGAGAATATTCTAAAGGACCATATCCATCATTTAGTTATACACTCTCTAATGCCGGAGGATTTAACGTTTATTGGGGAATAGACTATACACCAGAGATAAGTAATTTTTCATGTCCAACAAATGGCTATATCGATACAAATGGCTTTAATGGTGGAAATGAAATTTGCTTTGACAATGATGGTGTAACTTGTAAAGAGGAATACAGTAATTTTGCAACTTCATTTGGATTTGATCATAATTTTATTTCACAAAAAAAAGATTATGATTTTGAAGAACAAATAGCGAATTACAAAAACTGGATATTTGGCGATATAAAAGAAGATATTTCAAACGGTACATTTAAAAATGAAGAAGAAATATATGATAAGATAGTAAAAGACTTCCAAGAAAATTTTTTGAGTGGCAATACATTACCAGCTTTCATGGCTAATTCTAAAGCCTTCCAAGATATATATAATAGTATCATAGAAGAATTTGAAGAAACAAAGCAAGAAGCTTTAGATGACGCAAAACAAGATGTCGCTGATGGAAATAAAACTCAAGAAGAATATGATGAAATAGCTAATAATTGGGAAAATTTAGATAGTGAAAAGTTAGAAGAAGAAGCCCAAAAAGCACTTGATACTATTCAACGAGAAAGTATTGAAAGTACATTAGAGTGGGAAGCTGACACTTGCAGCAGTTTTTTAGGCGATAAAAATGATAGTAACGATCCGGCTTACTATTTGAATTTTATATTCAATTTATTGAAATATATTGCTATAGTTATATTATTTGTATTTTCTATAATAGAATTTGGAAAAGCCGTTATCTCAAATGATAATGATGCTTTAAAAAAAGCTGTACAAAAAACAATAAAAAGATTAGTAATATGTATTGTAATATTTTTCTTGCCTCAATTAATTAATTTTATTATGGAACTTTTAGGAGTAATAGAAGATCCAACTTGTGGAATAGGGGTGAGATAATATGTTTGAAGAAATCTTAAATGTTATTCAAACGGGAATATTTTGGCTTTTGTTAAAAATTGATGGTATTGTTTACACTTTTATCGACTGGGTATATCAAATAATTTTGTTATTAGCTAATGGAAACATACTAACTAATAGGGAATTTTTAAATGAATTGATAAACAGAATGTATATCGTAGTTGGAGTTATAGTTTTATTTTTAGTAGCTTATTCATTAATTAGAAGTATGGTTAATCCTGATGATGCATTAAAAGGAAAGGAATCACCAGCTAAAGTTATTCAAAATGTTATTATATCTGTTGTACTAATAGCTATTACACCTTATGTATTTGACTTTGCAATGCGCTTTCAAACAGCTTTATTACAACAAAACACAATTGGAAAAATAATTTTAGGCGAGGGAAGTGGAGACATATCTTCAGAAGAGACAATTAATGAAGGTGGCTTTACAATTGCTATAGATGTTTTTCAAGCTTTTTTTCAACCAAACACCAGAATAGGTTATTGTACTGGAATTGAGTCAATAGATGCAAACTATCCAGACTGTAAACCTTTAAATAATGTTACAATAGGAACTTATACTAGCTACTATGATTGGTGGGATACAGAAGTTATCCAAAATAAAAACTTGTTTGCAATTGCTCAAGCATCTCATTTAGTAGCAGATGAAAGCATATCATACACATTTTTAATTTCTACAGCAGCTGGAGTCTTTGTATTGTATGTATTGGCATTATATTGTATTGAAATAGCAATAAGATTAGTAAAGCTGGCATTTTACCAACTAATTGCACCACTCCCAATTTTAACTAGAATAGTGCCAAAAGATGATGTAAAAAAAATGTTTGATAATTGGATAAAAGCAACATTATCAACCTACCTTGAAGTATTTGTAAGACTAGGAATATTATTTTTTGCAATTTTTATAATCAGGCTTATAATAGACAATTTTATGAGCATATTTAATGTTTTAGGAGAAAATTGGGGTAATGTAAATCCTGTCTTAGTTTTAATTGCTCAAGTGTTAGTTATTGTTGGAATCTTCCTATTTGTAAAACAGGCTCCTCAAATTATTAAAGATATTACAGGTCTTGATGGTGGAAAATATGGCAAAGCATTAATCAAAGGTGCTGGAATGATAGCTGCTTCTATTGGTGGAGGAACAACAGCAACAATAAGAAGTTTTGTTAGTGATAAAGATAAACCTTTACCTCAAAGACTCGGCCGAGCATTTACAGCAGGATTAAGTGGAACTACAAAAGGATTACATCAAGGAAGCAAAATTGATAAATTTGGTGATATGCCAAAAGCCGCGGGAACAGCATCCTCTAACGCTCTTAGTGGAAGAGCAAGAAGAGAAGCTGCAGGTGGTTGGAAAGGTTATTTTGGAGCTCAAAAAGATACATTATTATCAAAGGGAAAAAATTGGCTAAATGTTGATAATAATGATCGAGTACAAGAATTTGCTGGGAATTTAGATAAAGATATTAGCCAATCTCAAGGAGTATATAAAAAGAGTCAAGACTATATTGATGCCAAAGCATTACAAACTAAGCTAAAAAATAGTATTAAAGATTATGACCAAGCATGGAATAATATTTTACTAGAAGCACAAAATGATGAAAGAACAAAAGACCCAACGAAGGAAGGATATATTTCTGCGGAAGAGTTAGCTCAACAAAACTTTATTCAACGCTTTGGAAAATCAATAGATGCAATGCATATTGAGTTAAATGCTGCTAATAATACTGTTGAAGGAATTAAAATCAATGAATCAAGGAAAAAAGCAACCTCTGTTGCTGCTGGAGCAAGAGATTTTGTCTTCCAGCTCCAACGTTTTTCTGATTTGAAATTTGACGTTCAAGATGCAATAAAAATAAAATTGCAAAAGGATCCAAATGAAGCTCAACGACTAATTAATGCATATAATAATTACAGCAAATTTAATGATGATCCTGAAAAATTATATGAACAAATAACATTAGACTTACAAAGTAAAGATGATACTATGGTAAAGAAAGCATTAGATTATATAGATGCTTTAGACATGGCTAAGAACTATGCATTAGACTTGCAAAGTACTGCTGCTTTCAAAGAAACAGTATTTAAAGCAAAAGTTAAAGATACTTCTGGAGATAAAAAGAAATAATGTTCGGATTTAATGAAGCAAAAAAATCAGTTAATAATTGGACTAAAAACATTAAAGAAAAATACGAAAAAGAACTAACAATAATTGATAAAATTATAGAATTAATAAATCAAATATTAAATATTTGGAAAAGTGATTTAGGATATAGAAAATATAATCAAAAAATTTTAATGTTCAAATATCAGTATTTTAACTTTCCTAGCTTTGATTTATTTTATAAAAATTATCTTGAAATAATTAGATCAGAAACTTTAGTAAAGCTTAACAAAAAAGGATATAATGATTTTAGCGCCAAATTAGGGATTATAAAGTTTTTATTGAAACAATATAACTATCCAATAACAGAAATAAAAGATTTAAAAGAATTTTTAAACTGTTTACAAAAATATCAATTTTTAATTGAACAAAGGGAAAAATATAAAAATAGTTTAATTCTGGAAAATTATTCTTTGATTTACTACAATTGTCTTTCAATAAGCTCATATCAAAAAAAATATTCGGAACTTTATAAAATTATTGGGAGATATGAAGATATTGATATTATATTAGGACCATATGGTGAGAAGATAAAAAGCGAAGATCCTATATCTTTTACATTTATAAGTAGTCTAGAAACACTTTTGATTAATTTGGAAAATGAAAAAGCAATAATCGAACTATCTTATCATTCTAAAAATCGTTAAAATATGACCAAAATTTAGAAGTAGATTTAATATAATTTTTATTTGATATGTTATATACCATTATTTAACAATAAGTGAAGAAGAAAAAGAATTAGAACAAGAAGAAGAGGAAGAGTCAAAATGTTTAGATGAATTTCTTTATAAAGAACAAATTTTAAGAATGTATGATTTGAAAGTAGAACTAAAAAAGTTTAAAGGAAGATAAATGATTCTTCTTTTTTCTTTATAATTTATAGCAAAATAAAAGTTTTTTATGTAAATTACAATAAAGAAACAACTTTTTCAAGTGAGTTTCCACCGTTTGACAATTTTCGACACCTTCTTATGTTATGATAGAAGCTAAACTTAAATGAGAGGAGGTGCGAATATAAAAACAGAAACATTTGTTAACCTAACTAATGACATTCTATTTAAATATGTCTTTAGTCATGAAGAATTGACGTTTGATTTATTAAAATCTTTCTTTAATTATATAGGTATTCCTAAAGAAATAGAAAGTATACAAGTATTCAAAGATTATTCGATATATGGAACTAACATGGAAGATAAAGTTTTTTATAGTGATATTGTTGCTATATTAGAAGATACGGAATATATATCCATAGAAATGTACACATATTTTAGTAAAGAAGAATATATGAAAAGTGCATCTTATTTATCTAGATTATTTGCTAATCAGTTAAAAAGAGGTGATCTTTATACAAAAGCCAAAAAAGTGTACAGTATCAACTTTATGACGGGAAATTATTCAGAAGAAAATAAAGACATAGTAAATGATTATGGTTTCATTAGAAAAATTGAAACGCCTAGCAAAGACAATGAATTCATTATCATGTACCTGATAAGACTTGATAAAGTCAGCAAAATAGTATACAATAAGAATGAATCAAGATTAGTAAGGTGGTTAAGACTAATGAAATCAGAAAGTATAGAAGAAATGGAAAGTATAGCGAAAGGAGATAAAACAATGGAACAAGCAATAGAATACGTAGATGCCTTCTTAAAAGAAGAAGGAACAACATTTCAAGATAAGATAGAGTATGAAAAAGCCAAGTCAGAAGCAAAAGGCCGTGAAGATGACAAAAAAGAAACGGCTAAGAATATGCTAAATAAAAGTTACTCTATTTCTGAGATAATGGATATCACTGGTTTAAGTCAAACAGAAATTGAAGCATTAAAAAAATAGTGCTTCTTTTTTTTAAAACTAATATTTACTACTATCCCTTTAAAAATAAATATGTTATAATAATTAAGTAAAATTAGGAGGTAGTAGT
>CALVQO010000004.1 GCA_944358145.1 uncultured Bacilli bacterium
AAATTTTCTCTTCGAAAATCTGCTAACTCTTCTTCTTTTAATGTTGTAATATCTATCCCATCTAAGTAAATATTTCCACTTGTAACGGTATCAATCGTTGATATGGTATTTAAAAGTGTTGTTTTACCACTACCACTTGCACCCATGATAGCAACAAACTCTCCTTCTAAAACATCAAAGCTAATACCATCAACAGCCTTGGTAATGTTTCCATGACTACCATAATATTTCTTCAAATTTTTAACTTCTAAAATTCTTTTCAATTTTTCATCACCACTAACATTATAACAAACAAAAACTGTAAAAAGTATTACAGTTTTGTTATATTGCAATGAGAGTAATCTCGGTAGGATAAACATTACCACCATGATATCTTAAATAAAATTTATAAGTAGGATCCATCTCTTTAATCATTTTTGGTATTTTCCACAAATCTTCATTCTTATGATAAACAGAAATTAATAATTTTGGATGATCGTTTTTAATATGATTAATTGCACCCTTTAATGCCTCTTGTTCAAAGCCTTCAATATCCGCTTTAATGATAGTAATCTTCTCACCTATATCTTCATCTAAAGTTACCATAGGAATGGTGCCATCATCACTCATAAACACCGTATTCGCTGAAGCATCAACAGAACTATTAACAACCGAGAAAGAACCTTTCGTATCGCCCACTCCCTTTAAATAACAAACAACATTCGGATAATCACTCAAATTAGATACTAATACTTGATATGTTTCAGGAGTAATTTCATAGGCATAAATCTTCTGATAAGAATCCCCGTAATTACGTAAAAAAGAAATCGTAGAATCTCCAGTATAAGCACCCAAATCAACAAATACTTCATTATTACATGATGGAATCAAATCCAAATCAAAATAATCATCATAACATTTATCAATTACTTCACTTAAAGTTGTAAAATCATAATGAACCCAATTATTTAGAATCGCATAAAGTAATTTTTTAGAACGATAATCTTCTAAATTTAAATATAATTCTTCAAAATCACTCAAATGTTCTTTTAATTCTTGAACTTTCAATTCAATTTCTTCATAATTATTATTTTCTATATCCATACTCCCCCAATAAAGAAATTGATTAAAAAATTTCATCATATTTCTCTTAGTAATATCTGAAATATTTTCAAAAGAAGAACGTATTTGAT
This sequence comes from uncultured Bacilli bacterium, assembly GCA_944358145.1. GTDB lineage: Bacteria > Bacillota_I > Bacilli_A > RF39 > UBA660 > Caccenecus. The sequence continues at coordinate 1,173 of CALVQO010000004.1, forward strand.
GATATAATTCTTCCTTGCTTAAACTTCGAATTTCATTTAATAACATTGCAAACTTTAAATCTATTTGATTCATATATTTAAATCCTCCGATTAAATATATGAAAAAGAAAATAATATATTATTATTTTTTAAATTTGTATCTTGTCGGATCTGTTGGTTCAATTAAATCACTTGTAAGCATAAGTGAAATAATTTCAGAAGCACGTGATTTTTTTAAATGAAATAACACCTCTATATCCTCTCTCTTAAAATCATATTGATAAGTATACTTATTAAACAATTGCTGAATTTGATTATAAGTATTTCTTCTTATACTATTAGGAAGATTTTTATACATCCTAATCATAAAATAGTCTTCATCATTTACAAAATTTCCGGTCATAACCGGACTTTTTTCTTCAATAACCGGACTTTTTTTTATATATCCTTTATTAGGAAAAGAAACTGTAAAGGAAGAAACATCAGAACTAAACGCTGGTTTTACACTACAGTCATTATAAGATTCAACTATTCTAACAAGTCCACTTCCTCTTCTTTCCATAAAATGTAATCTATTAAAAATATCAGAGATTACTCTATTTCTACGCATAGAAGAAATTTTAGTTATATCAGCATTTTGAATAAAACTACCATCAAGCATTCCTCCAGGTGATGTTATCTCTAGCCTATTATCAAACATATCAACATGAATCTCAGATCCAACAATCTGATAATCTCGATGAATAATAGCATTAACTAAAGCTTCTCTTATAGCCCGTATGGGATAGTCTTCAACTTCAACTCTTGTCATTCCAACAATTTGCCAACTTGTTTTTGAGTTGTTTTTTATAAACATTTCAGCATTTTCTAATAACGAAATAATACTGCCTGTATATTCTTTATCATCTATGGCATCACCATCAACAGTACCCTTAACTAACCCTTTCCATCTTGTACAAAATATTCTTGACTGAGTAAGCAAACCTTGATCAGATAACAATAATCCAGCATTCGTAACTTTATTTTCATTTGTCATTAGTTCTAAAGAAATATAATCTTTATTCTGATTAATCTCTTTCCCCAGTTTCACGCTTTAAAGTAGCATTTAAAAGAGTAAAACTCACATCCGTTAAGCCATATATACTTGGCAATTCATCAAAAGTAGTATTTTGACCTTTCAAAATCAAATTATACAAAATATGCTTAGGCGCAGGAATTGATTCATTGCCTGCTCTAATATATGCCTCCTTTCTGCCATCAGAAATAAAATAATATGGAGTTCTAGGTCCATCTCCAATTTTTATTTCCAAAAAATCTAAATTATTCTTTTTAAAACTTTTTAACTCATATCTTGGAAGCGGTGTAATTTTAGCATTTATTAATTCAGATACTTTTTCTGAATCTTTCTCCACATTCACAAGACCAACTTCCTTTTTATCATTATCTCTAATACCAAATAGCAAAATGCCTCCATTAGTGTTAGCAAATGCTGAAACTGATTTTAGCCAACTTTTCGGCTTTTGATATTCTACTTTTTCCTTAAAATCTATATTTGTATTTTCTACATTTAAATTCTGATTCAAATCCATTATTCTAATCCCCCTGACTATTAATATTATACTATATACAGCAATTATTAGCCACTTAAAATTACACCAAATAATTAATTCAAATTAACCGGACTTTTTTTTAATAATTCTCAAAAAAGTCCGGTTATAAGCGGACTTTTTTTCTTCAATAACCGGACTTTTTTCTCATCTTTAAAACGTTTATTTAATAACAGCTTTAATATTTCTATAATAACTAAGCGAACATAAGAATTAACTTACGTTAATTCGCCGAACCTCACGATTCGTTTTTTCTGCTGTAATTTCTTACATAACAGACATTAACTCCGAGAGTCGCTCCCGTACTTCTTTTATTTATTTTATATTCCTATTTTAATTTAATTGTTGTAACATTTCAACCCCTCATGTAATATGTTTAAGCTTGCATTGTAATCTCGCTCTATTTCTAATCCACATTTACTACAATAATACTACCTTATTCTTATATTTTTCATTAATTCATTCTTATTTCCACATCTACTACATATCTGTGATGATGCATAATATGGATTTACTTGTATAAATATCTTATTTAACCAGTTGCACTTATATTTGAGTATTCTTATAATTTCACTGAATGTTGCACTTGCGATTTCTTTTCGCAAATGTTTGTGATTATTTTTATTTTCTAACATTTTCTTTACTTGGAGCTTTTCTGCAATTATAATATCATGATGAGCGGTTATTTGTTTCACTATTTTCTCTACTGTCTTTTTTCTAGCGTTTTTTAGTTTTCGATATACTTCTTCTAATTTTTTCTTACTCTTAATATAATTCTTACTTCCTTTTATTTTTCTAGATAATTCTTGTTGTAATCTTTTTATCTTTCTTTCATATTTATCTAAATATCTAGGATTGCCATAATATTCTTTATTACTGGTAACAACTAAGTTTTTTACTCCTATATCTATTCCTACAGCTTTATTCGTTGTTTTTTCTGGTAACTTTATTTCTTCTTCTACACATACAGACACATAAAAGCGTATTCCAATTTCTTTAATGGTTGCATTTAATATTCTTCCTGGTAACTTATCTAAATTACGATATCCTCTTATTTTAACCTCCTTTAATTTAGGTAATTCTATTACTCTTCTTTTTAAATCTACTTTTATATTTTCGTAAACTGTACCTTTATAACTGCTTGTAACAAAGCTAGTGCGAAAGCTTTCTTTCACTCCTTTTTTCTTAAATTTCGGATACCCTCCAAAACCTTTTTCAAACAATCCAAAACCCACCATTAAATCAGTAATGGCATTTTGTAGTGAACAACTATCTACTTCTTTTAAAAATGAATAGTCTTTTTTTAATCCTGGTAATTCTTTTATTAAATCAAATTTTGTTAAATATTTATTATTTCTTTTTAAATCCAAACAATAATTATAAACAAACCTCGTACATCCAAATGTTTTATGAATTAACGCTATTTGTTCTTCATTTGGATACAAACGAAATTGATATGCTTTATGTATTTTCATTATCTTCACCCCTGATAATAAAATTATACAACAAATACATATGTTCGTCAATAATAAATTTTAAAAATACACGTATTTTGAAGTGTACTTTCCTATAAGATAAAAAAAGAAAAACATATTCTAAATATAAATATGTTCTTCTCTTCTTTTTGGCGCTTCATAATTAATTGGATCTTTATATTTTTCTACTAAACAAACTTTATCTTCTGCTAAGCTCTTAGCAACATCAATAACCCTTTGATTTCTAGAACCCTTAAAATATAAAGAAAGACTTTTCTCTTTTAAAATAAACTTTCCATCTACTAAAACATCAATATAATTTAAGAATTCTCTTCGGTCTTTATCCTCTAACATATCTTCATATAAAAATCCCGTATAACACCATACATTAAGACCAATACTTTTGGCATACTTTGCAATAACAGCACATTCTTTTGATTGATAAACAGGATCTCCTCCCGAAAATGTAATACCATCCTGTCCTTCTAATTCATCTAACGCAAGAAGAACATCCTCAATATCAACAAGCATTCCCTTATTAAAATCCCAAGTAGATGGATTTTGGCAACCAGGACAGTGATGACCACAGCCTTGGGTCCATAACACAGCCCTGATACCTTCACCATCTACAATCGAATCTCTTTGGATATCGCTAGCTAAACGAATTTGCATTATGCTCTCTTTTCGTTTAAAATACCTTGAACAGAATGTTTTACACGATCTCTTTCTTCTGCTTTTTTACCATTATTGAATCTGTCTGTTGTACCAACCAAATAACCAGTTATTCTTCTGATTCTTTCAAATTTAACCCCTTCGCCAACAATTCTTTCACTATCTTTCATATTTATCCTTCCCTTCTAATTTCCATAATAAGATAGACTTGCATTTTTAACTCTCTCAACCGTTACACCCTCTGCTTCATGTCTACCACAGCCTGGGCAAACATCATTAATAACTCCTGTATATCCACAAACTGGATCACGATCGACTGGATGATTAATTGCTCCATATCCAATATCATTATCATGCATTAAACGTACAATTGCTTCAAATGCTTCTAAGTTATTCGCTGTATCTCCATCAAGTTCAATATAACTGATATGACCTCCATTTGTATATTTATGATATTTACCTTCAATTTTAAGTTTATCTGCAACACTAATATCATAATATACTGGAACATGGAATGAATTTGTATAATACTCTCTATCCGTTATCCCTGGAATAATACCATAAATAGACTGATCAATTCTTGTAAATCTACCACTCAAACCTTCCGCAGGGGTAGCAATAAGTGAGAAATTAAGTTTATATTCTTCAACATACTCATCACACTTATTTCTCATAAATTTAATGATTTCAAGTCCTAATTTTTGAGCTTTCTCATCTTCTCCATGATGATGACCACATAAAGCCTTCAAACATTCAGCAAGACCAATAAAACCTATTGTAAGTGTTCCATTTTTAAGAACAGGCTTTAATCTTGAATTTGGTTTTAATCCTTTTGAATCAATCCATACACCTTGACCAAGCAAGAATGGAAAATTATAAACCTTTTTACTACATTGAAGTTCAAATCTTTCTAATAATTGATCTTTAACCATATCCATGATACTTTCAAGTTCTTCGTAGAACCCTTTCATATCCACTTTTTTACCATCCAAAATTCCATGCTTAATACCAAGTCTTGGTAGATTAATCGTTGTAAAGGATAGATTTCCTCTTCCTGGAACCACTTCATTATCCGGATTCGCTGGATTAGCCATTACCCTCGTACGGCATCCCATATAAGCAATTTCCGTTTTATAATCTCCAGGTTTATAATATGGTAAATTAAATGACGCATCAATAAATGAGAAATTTGGAAATAATCTTTTCGCAGAAACCTTACAAGATAACTGAAACAAATCATAGTTAGGTTCACCAGGATTATAATTAAGTCCTTCTTTAACCTTAAAGATTGAAATTGGGAATATTGGTGTTTCACCCTTTCCTAACCCAGCATCAGCGGCAAGCAAATAATTTTTCGTAACCATTCTTCCTTCTGGAGAAACATCTGTACCAAAGTTAATAGATGAAAATGGTACTTGTGCACCTGCTCTAGAATGCATCGTATTTAAATTATGAATAAATGCTTCCATTGCTTGATAAGTCATTCTATTTGTCTTAGCTATAGCCTTATCATAAGAAACTCTAAATATTCTTTCCACTTCACTACTATCTTTATAATATTCTTCAAAATCACTGATATCAAATTCAATAGACTTTAATTTGTCAATATCTTTAACAATATGATCCCATTTAATCAAATTAACAAATCCCATTAAATCAAAGTAATCATATAAAGTTTGTTTAAATTGTTTCTTAAATGTTTTTAAAACGCCAGGTGCTAAGAAATAATCAAAAGCTGGAATACTTTGTCCACCATGTTGATCATTTTGATTCGATTGAATTGCTATTGCTGCTAGTGCAGAATAACTCATAATATCTTGTGGACAACGTAAGAATCCATGTCCAGTTGAAAAGCCATCTTTAAACAACTCTAATAAATCAATTTGACAACAAGTAGTAGTACCCATTGGTAAGAAATCCATATCATGAATATGAATCGTTCCATTATCATGTGCCTCTGCAAATTTTGGATCCATCATATATGATTTAGCAAATTCTTTTGATAAATTACTTCCATATTGAAGCATCGTACCCATTGCAGAATTTCCATCAATGTTACCATTTTCTCTTTTATTATCATCTTCTAAAGCTGTCTTCAAAGATAAAGATTCAACAATTTTCATTAATTTATGATATCTTTTTTGAAAAACATCTCTTGATTCCGCTCTTCTTTTACGATAACTTGAAAATGATTTTAATACATCATCATAACCAAGTTCTGAAAGTTTAGATTCAATTAAATCTTGAATATCCTCAATTTTAATAATTTCTAAACCAGCATATTTTTCTTTAATAGTATCAATAACACTATTAAAAACTTTATTACTGTCTTCCGGATTATAGTTTTCATTTAATGCACTATCAAATCCTTTTTTAACAGCAATAGCAATCTTTTCTTCATTAAATGCAACTTTCTTCCCATCTCTTTTAATAACTTTTAATGAATCTAACTTCGCATCTGTTTTCATAAACTTCCCTCCACTTTATACATCTACGATACAACTTGATTATAAATTCATATATAGAAAAAAACAAGTCATTTTTTAGACAAATTTTTGCCATTTTTTATAGATGCCCGTAAACACTGGGAAGGATTAAAAATTTTTTTTGTTCGCTTTACGACAATTGACACAAATTTAACAAAATTAAGGTTAGAGTTTTTTAAAAAAACAAGAAAGTCAATTTTTAAGAAATTAAAAAAGTTTGTTTTTCCCTAAAATAAGCCAAAAAGCAAAATGCTTTTTTTAAAAAAATGAAGATTAAGCTATTTTAAAAAAAGTCAAACCTCAATTTTTAGCTAAAAATTATCAACACAAAAAAAATTAAGAAACAAGTGATAACACCACAAAATACTTGCAAGATAAATAAATATTTTATATAATCTATATATCAAATGTCCTCGTAGCTCAGTAGGATAGAGCGATCGCCTCCTAAGCGATAGGTCGTTGGTTCGATTCCAATCGGGGACGCCATTTTATTTGACATATATTTTCGTAAGGATTAAAATAGACATTTTCCAAAGATTAATTTTTAAACACATTAAAACTTGCAAAAATTTGCAAGTTTTATAATTTATTAATTACAAGAAGTACTACAAGCAACATCGCCATAACTAGTCGACTTGCACACGGTACAACATTTCCTACCACTATCGGTAACATAGCAATTACTACTACCACCCGAAGATCCCCCACCATCGCCATTAGCATTAGCAATAATTGCTATAACGAAGAAAGCTATAATTCCTATGACAACCCAAGAACTTCCAGACTTTTTATTATTTATAGATTTTTGAGAATACGAATCTACAGTATTTTTAATATCTACCTTTAGTTGATCAATACTAATATTAGTAAAAATATTATTAAAAACATCTCTATCTCGAAATGGTAACCCATAAAAATATTGTTGTATTTTATATAATTCTGTTAAATTTTTAGATGATGATTCTTTTTTTAAGGTCTCAAATAAAGCAAGTTTATTATGAAAGCCATTAAGCAAATGAAAAAGATAAACCCGCTTTTTATAAATCAAATCTTGAAAAGTAGGATTTTCTAAGACTTTGATTAAATACTCTTTCTCATCATTTGGTAAATTAAAATAAACAGTAAATTCTTCTTCTTTCTTTTTATATGACAAGAAAAAAACCCGTAATGTCTCTCGACCATCAATCGATATAACTTCTTTATAGTTAATATAAATACCATAATACAATCCATCGCACCAATATAAATAAATAGGTTCATACATAACAAGTCCACTCTTTTCATGTAAATAAATGGGATCATAATAATCAAGTTTAACTCTTACTCGATGCTTTTTAATATCTACACTAGACGGAACAACTTCTTTAAAATTCTTTTCTTCATTTACTTTTGGATTTTTAATTCCATATTTTTTTATTAATTCTTCCATAGAATAAGGATCATTACTCATAAAACCACCCCATATGAATATTCATAAGAAATTAAAGTAAATTTTGTAAAAGAGAATAAAAGCCCCATATTCCTATTCCACCAAAAACAATAGAAAGAATAGCTAACAATTTTTCTTTATTCTTAAATTTAATAAAAGTAATAGCCAAACTAATTACAAAGCCAATAACTAATCCCCAAAAAGTCCAGATAGAATAAAGCAATAAAGTTAAGTTGAGCGAAAATGCTAAAATAGCAAAATCTTCACTAAATTTCTTTTTCTTAATCTGACAAAAAAGAGAAAAAATAGCAAAAATAATCCCGATCACAATAAAAATCAATGGTAACCAAAAAACTTGAAAATATAATCGATCATAATATAAATAAGATAAGTAAGGATCATCATAATATACTTTTCCATTATACATAGCAATCACTAATTTAGCAAGAACAATTTCAATACCATGATAAAGGTAAAAAGCAACAAAGCCCATGATAAAAACTCCTAAAAGATGAACCGTGGAAACACAAAATGAAAACTTTTTATGAACAGGAAATCCACAATTAGGACAAGTTTTTAAAATATCATCAACTTGTTTATTACATTCTTGACAAATGATTTCTGCCATTATTTATCCCTCGTCATAATAAAATAGCCACCCGTAAGAATTAAAACCGACCCAACAATGGTAATAAATATTTGCATTCCAGAAACCAAAGTGTTGCCTAAATCTTCAACATTATTAGCAACGGTCACTATGGAATTTTGAATTCCTGTATAAGCATCACCACCATAAGTTCGATCATATTCCGAAATACCACGATAATGAATATTTAAAGCAAGAATAATGGATAAAACCCCAACAATACACAAACAAATACCAAATCCAAATTTTTTGCTACGATACTGTTGTTTGAATTCTTTCCCACATTTAGGACAATATTTTGCTTGATCACTAATTTCATGACCACATTCTCTACACTTATATAACGCCATTTCTACACACCTCTATCTTTCTTTTTCATAAATAAATCCACTGTCATCCTCTAAATGATCCCCAACGATATCAAAATTCCGGAAGAACTTGCCATTAGTGCCATAAGTTCTAATTAAATCCCCGTCTTTTCGATAAGTTATGGAAGCATCAATCGTATCTCCATCATATACCATTTTAACATACCCAGTTTGATCTTTATATAACTCAATGGTAACAACAGCATCATATTCAGGATCTCGATAAACATAGGTTCCTTCAATTCCTGTAAACCGTAAGGAAATAACAACAACAATTAAAATAACGGCTAAAATAATAGAAATCCACCAATAATTTTTCAAAATTGTTTTAAAACCCTTCTTTTTCTTTGGCAAAACAACATGAAACCCACATTCTGGACACACAGAATTTTCCTCGGATAAAATACAACCACATTCTGGACACTTTATTTCCAAACACGATTTTCCACATTTGGGACAAATTGTAGCTTGATCACTTATTTCTTGACCACACTCACTACACTTAATCAATGCCATACTACTTCACCTTTCCTTTCAATTTTTTTTTTATAGCATTTATCCTTAATGTTGCGATAACCACTAGGACAAGTATATCTTTGATAAGCACTTCGAACGGTTCTCTTAACACATAACCCTGTTTCTTTATCCGTCACTGGATATTCATAGGTACAGGTTGTTCCTACAAAAGTCTCTTTTCCAGTATAATCCCATCGACAAGTTGATCCTACTAAAGAATAGCCTCTAGGACAGACACGTTTAAAATTAAGCACTCCCTTTCGACAGCCATAATATGGAGCAACACCAATTTCGTATAAAGAGTCATAATCTCCTCCAACACATTCTGCCACAATCGTTGGCTCTGTATCTTCTCGATCTTCGCCAATGCATTTATTGCCATCCTCTGATAAATAATAACCAAATCCGCATTCCTCTTTTTCTGAAACAATATCACTATAAACCGTTTTCACGCAAGTATCCCCATCTAATTTATAACTGCTCGAACAATAGTATTCAAGGGTAGCAGCAATAATCTCATCATCACTTTTTTCTTCTTGCGATTGATCACTAGACTGGTTATTATCTGGAACGGAAGACTCCTGATCAGATGGATAAACTTCTTGATCCTCTTCATCTTGGAGCCTATCTTGTTCGTTATCGGACTTCCAAGAATTTGCATCTTCACCCAAAGAAGTATCAGAATAATCATGATCAATTTGACCATCGTCTTCCTCCAAAATAACTTCTCCACTTTCCTGAGCGGGCAATAACTCAATATATTCATTTTCGCCACTTTTACCAGCAATATAACCTTTTATACCATTACTTGTTTCGATGAAATACCAATCAAAATCACCATCGATACTGTATAGATTTCATCCTGATAAACTTTTCCTAAAATATCAGCATTTACACTAGCTTCTCTCCGAATATTAATATAATCCGTAATGACTTTTATTTGTAAAACCGATTCATCCCGAAGATTTGTCTGAATTACTAATTCTTCTTCCGTATTTTCAATTTGCGTATCTTCTTTTGGATTCCGATCGAAAACTAAAACCTGTATAATACCAATACTAACAACAATTGCCAATAAACCGAATACAAGAAGAATTCCTTTATAATATTTTTTAATAAAAACGATTTTAATCACTTCCTTTTAATGATGAACGAACCTTCTTAGGAATTTAATTTTTCGTTAATAAAACGAATTTCTTCATCGCTAAGAAATAAACTTTCGCCAGTTCCACCAGCCTCGAGATCATCTAAACTATCTTGTAAACAATCTCTATAATTTGTCACTAACGATTTTAAATAAGTAAGATGATCGGAATCTTGAATAGGATTGGAAATCGAATAAACCACTCCATCAACAATTAAAAATTCTTCACTTCCACTAGAACGCTCCATCGTAATCGACCATGTATTACGACAAACAGCCACTTTCGTTAAAGTACCATTCGTAAAATGATCGGAAAGAAGGTCATAAAGTTCCATGGCTTCATCACTGAAATTTGTTGATTGATCAGCTAAAACATCTCCTGATTCATCATTACTATTTTCCTGAAGGTCATTACTATTTTGATAAATTAATAAAAATACAAGTCCCACCGTAAAACCAATGATAACCATCGCTAAAATAATTTTTTTCACCCTAACACCTCTACAATCCTAAATCAATCCAATGTTGTCTTAAAGCTCTATTAATGCGTCTTATTTGATCTGTCGATAATTGCTCATATCGAGCACCATTTTGATAAATATCATCACAATCTTCATCTCGAAAAACCCAATCTTCAAAAGCATCATTATAATAAGACCAATAGCAAGTATTAATAGTTCCTCCAACCATATTGGTTCCCACAACTTTAAAAAAGTAAAATTGAATATCTTCGGTATAGCTGCGATTAAAATCATCATATTCATATCCGACAACAGCCTCTAATAACCGAACTTCTTGAGGATTCAAAAACTCTTCATCTTCAATTAAAGCAATCGTCTGATTTACAACTTGTGATTCTACATACGATAAATGATGATTCCAAAAGAATGCCACAATAACTATCACTATACCATAAACCAAAATTGGTAAAGCACATAAAAGCTTTTTCTTCCAAGTTTTATGTTTTACACATTTCTGATAAAAAAGAATACTACCAAAAAGAATAATAACCAAAAGACTAACAAATAGAATATATACCCACAACATAGAAAACCTCTTAACTCGTTTTTGTCAAAATATAAGTCGTACCTTCTATACGAATTCGAATTTGATCTTCAGAAACAATCTCAATATCAAGCACATCATTAAAAGGAGTACCATCTGAACTTTGAAATTCTCTTAACTCGATTTCATGATCATTAAACATTCTGGCATCCCAACTATCACTAACCGTGTTAATATTTAAACACCCATATGGAGCCACACAATTCCAATAACTTACAAATATCCAATCCTCTGTATAATCACTTCCAGCATGATATTTAAAGGTAATATGAATATTTCTTCCGGTCATATTGATACTACCCTCAGGATAATTCTGATACTCAAACTCATGATCCACCAAATAAAATCTCTTGTCACTTAATATCTCGTCTTCGTCTTTATAATCAACCACTTGCTCTAAATGTTCCTTAGCAGCACCTAAATTTCCTCTTTCAAGCGCAGCAACACCCAAATTATAATGATACTCATTTAATACGAGTTGATTATCATTTAACAATCCTTCTCTAGCAAAATAATACATAATGGTATCTCTATCAGCTTCAGATTCACAAATACCAGTAATATCTTCAGAATTCTTTAATACTTCCAAATACAAAGTACAATTACCATTAAAAACGCCGAATTTTTCATAGACATAATCCATTTCTTCTGATGTAGCATTCGTAACATTAATCGTCGTATAAGTAATCCCTTGTTCTTTTAAATCATGATCAAGAACATCTTTTACTGTCGAACTGACAGGATCATTATCTCTTTGTAAAAAAATAACTTCAACTTGATTGGTATGTAATAAACGATCTACTTGAGCTTTAATACTTTCCCCTTTAAAAGACAAAAAGACAAATATTCCGACAACAGCAATCAAAACAATAAATAAAGTAATAAAACAAATTTTCTTTTTTGAGCTTTTCCTCTTATGATCTTCCATAAACTACTCCTTTCCCCACGAACATTTACCAATTCAACTGTAATGGATTATCTCCAAAGCAAATATTAATGGTTAAACTAGAATCTTTTATCTCAGAAGAAACTTCCGTAAACAAATAAAGATGCTTTGTTTCTAAAGGATCAATTCCATTAAAATAATCTAAATCATATTCACCGTCACTATCTCGAGATATTTCAGTAGTAGATATCCCCGTATAAGTATATCCTCCATCAAAGGTAAAAGTAGGAGTACATGTATCCGATAAAAATCCTCTTAACACATAATCACTAAAATACTCAGTTCCTGTATTTTTAATCGTGATATCAATAACTTCATAAACACTTCCTTCTTCAGCTGCATAATAACTATAAAAACTCTGAGTTGGCTGTGGTGGAGTAATTTCATCGGTGTAAAAAACATCGTTTAAAGTAATTTCCGCCTTTATTTCATCATCACGATACATACCAACAATTTCCTCAGTTTCTCCTTGATGAATCGTAATTGTATCTACATCAACGTCTTCCGATACCGATCCATGATTATTTCCTTCATTAACAGTTTCTCCCCCATTTTCGTTTAAAGATGAATTGGTATTACCACACCCAGTAATAACTCCAATCATCAAAGCTAAGAATATAATTTTTTTCATACTACTTTTCCTTTCTTTCTTTATTCTTATAAACATTTCGAACTAACCGATCTTTTCCCATTTTATCAAAAATAACTAACGAGGATTTGCCACTTTCCCAAGTGATTTCGACATAAATTTTATCGTTTCCAGTAGCCCTCCTGCCAGAAGAATCTACACTAACAACTTCATATTTTTTAATATCTTGAAAAGGAAACTGTTGCAAATCTACTTTCCCTTGAGCAAGAAACACAGTCGTTAGCGGTTGATAGGTTACTAAAGAGTATCCTTTAAAAATACCATCAATTACTTGACCACAAGGATATCTTGTTCCATACTTTTTTTCATTTTCTGTTTTTTTCATACTTTCCATACTATTGGCAATACTGCCCATACACTTAAAAATAATCAAAATTCCGATTATAGTTCCAATAACTGTCGCCATACTCACCACCTAAATATACCTTTTTACAAGTATTTTTCTAGCTTTTTACCTTACCATAATCTCCAAATAATCCGAATTAAGTCAGTATATAATTATAGGAATGGTAAAAACTTATAAATTCAAAACTCCTTTCTGTCATCAATTATATCACAAAAAAAGAGAAACCTCAACGAATAAGTGAGACGTTTTTGAGTAAACTAATGAGAAAATATATAAATGAAAGGTGGTGCTCTTATCGATGAACAAAAAAGACGAAAACTACATCTACTATCTTGTCGCATATAACCTAAAAAGACTAAGGAAGAAAAAAGGATTAACTCAAAGTGAATTCGCTGAAAAATGTTCTTATAGCAACGGGTTCATCATGAATATCGAAAGTGAAAAGTACCACCAAACTTTTAGTTTAGGAACTCTTTGGACATTTTCAAAAGTTTTGAATGTTGATATAAGAGAACTATTTACACCGATAGAAGAAGAAAAATAATGATACTTTACTAACATGAAATTCTTGTAATTATTTTACAAGATTTTTTCTTTATTTTACATGACTTCATTTTTATGTTACAATTCTTTTGGTGAATTAGCATGAAACTAATAAAAAAAATAAAAAAGTTTGTAAAATGGTTATTCCGTTGGCTAAAATATATTGTTTTAATCATCATCTGTTTTATTGCATATCTTTTTAGTGGCAAAAAATCATCGAAACTAGAAACTAAAAAAGAAGAAATAAAAAAAGGAAAGAGTAAAAAGAATACCCCTAACAATATAACAACCAATATAGATACCAATAAACCCTTAGTAAAAGATTCTATTCTAAAACTATCAAAAGAAGAATTAAGAGTAGAGATCATCAATTTTTATTGTCAAGAACTAGAACAAAAAGAACTTTACTTAACAAAAGAAGATTTTGAAATTATCGACATCCTAGAAGAAAAAATAGCTCTCGTAATAGAAAGTGAACTAACGAGATTGCATTTTAAAAACTTAGAAGAAGTAAAAGAAAAAATAGAAGAAATAGGAAAAATCGAATTAGCAAGTATTTTAGATGAGAAAATATTAAAAGAACCAATAATAACAGAAAATCCTAAAAAAGAAGATATCATTCAAAAATATACAACTTATAAAAAAATGGAAGAAAAAAAGATTGAAAAAGGAGTTTCTAAAAAAGAGGATAACTCTCCAATCATTTTTCAAAGCAATCCTTCTTTAACAGAAGAAAGTGTACTCGAAAAAAAGAATTCTTATCAAAAAGAAGTACCTCCCACCCCAAATATTTCTCAAGAACTTTTAGAAGAAGACAAACCAGATTTAACTTTTCAAACACCCAAATTAGAGCCTGAAATTGTTTTCACGTCACCTATTCCAGATTTATCAGATTTAGTAGTAAAAGAAGCAGCCATACAACCAGATTCAATTGAAATATTAGAAAGAGAAAAAGTTAGTGATGCTCCTACTCCCTCTAAACCCGTCATAGAAAAATTCGATGACACAGAACAAGAACGAAAAGAATTTACTATTGAAGAAGAAAAACTAGTAGAAACTAAACCAGATACTCAAAAAGAAAGAGAAAAAATAGAAGAGCCAAAAGGGAAAGATAAACAAAAAGAGGAGAAAAAGCAAGAATATATAACAATCAACTTATCTATACTTGAAACCCAAATAGCAGAATTAGAACACACAAAAAATAAAGAGCTTGAAAAAACCGATTTAGAAGATAAAAATTATGACTCCCTTTTGATAAAAGTGGATACCATATTAAAAGAAGTAAAAGAGAAACAAAAAATGAATTTAAATGCAAAAGACAAACAGAAATTAAAAGAACAGGAATTAAAACTAGAAAACCTGAAAAGTAACATTGAAAACAATTTAGAAAATGATTTAACCGAAGAAGAAATGCAGTTACAAGAAGATCTAACTGAACAAGAGCTAACGACTCTCGAACAAGAACTTAAAAACATACACCTGGAATATCAAATAGACTTAAACCAAAAATTACTTACGAAAGTAGAGGATTTAGAATATTTAAGTAAAGATCGTTTAAGTATTGTAGAAAAAGAACTAATCAAACAAAGACTGAACAAAATCTGCAAAGTTATTGAACTTCCTTCAATCCTTCTTCTCCCCTTCTTTCGTAATCGCTACTTTTTCTTTTTTACCACTGGTATTTTTATAAACAAACATTTCAATCTTTTAAACTCTATTTTAAAACATCAAACAATAGAATATCAAGATCCTGTTTTAGACCATATTAAAAAAGGCAGTGATGCCCTAGATGAAGCGTTAAAACTAACGACAACTAACATTTCTTATTTAAATAACTTAGAGCAAGATATTTTAAGAAAATACCCCGAATTATCATTAGATCAAGAATACTTATCTTATATTAATAATCTAAAATATTCTTTAATGAAAAACGAAGAAAAAATGTTAAAGAAAAAGAAAATGATTGAAAAGTATAATTTGAAATATAAAGGAAAAGCGCGGAAATTAAAAAAGAAAGTTGCTTAATCCTCAAGCTTACACAACTTTTCTTCTTCTTGTGATAACTTTACACGTTCTTGTTCGACCAACTCTTTTGGAGCCCTACTAACAAAATTCTCGTTAGCAAGTAACCCTTTTCTTTTATCTATACTAGCCTTTAATGCTTCAATTTCCTTTTGAATCATTGCTTTATCCTCTTCAGTGATAACACTTTCAAAATAGATAGTAACATCATATTCACCAAAATGAACGGGATAAGCATTTTTATCAAGAGAAGCATTAACAACATTTTCAATCTTTAACATCTTCTTAACTAAATCGTAATCCGTGTCATTATTAAATTGTACTTGAACAGACTTATTCATATGATTTTCTTGATAAGTTTTCCGGTAAAGTTTCATAAACTCAATCATATGCTCTACCTTTAATGCTTCATCCTTAAATATTTCCTTTTTATTAAACTTAGGATAATCGCTAATCATGATGTTTTTGCTTACTCCCGGTATCATCGAATAGATTTCATCCGTTACATAAGGCATAAATGGATGTAACATTTTAAGTATTCCCTTGAGTACTTTTATAAGTACTTTTTTAGTTGTATCTTTTTGCATAGAAAACTTAGCAAATTCAATATAATGATCACAAAAATCATTATAAATAAAGTTGTAAATAGCATCTCCTGCATTATTTAATTCAAACTTATCCATATACTTGGTTACATTCCGAGTGGTTTCATTATACTTGGTTAATATCCACTGATCCGTAAGAGATAAATCATCCAACTTTTCGTTACTTTCAAATCCATCGACATTCATAAGAACAAAGCGAGATGCATTCCATAGTTTATTAATAAAGTTCCATGTTGATTTTAAGGCATCTTCATCAAACTTCATATCTAGTCCATTAGATACTGCCGTTGTTAAGTAATAGCGTAACGCATCTGCCCCGTACTTATCGATCATATCCATTGGATCAATTCCGTTACCTAAACTCTTAGACATCTTTCTTCCTTCTTTATCACGGATAAGTCCATGAATTAAACAATATTCAAATGGTCTTTCTCCTAAAAATTCTAAACCTTGAAAAGTCATCCTGTTAACCCAAAAAGGAATAATATCATAGCCTGTAACTAAAACAGAATTCGGATAATATCTTTTTAAGTCTTCGGTATCACTCGGCCATCCTAAAGTAGAAAATGGCCATAAAGCACTAGAAAACCAAGTATCGAGTACATCCGGATCTTGTACCCAACCTTCACCAATTGGTGCTTCCATACCTACGTATACTTCCCCATCTTTATACCAAGCTGGAATTCTATGTCCCCACCAAAGTTGTCTAGAAATACACCAATCATAAGTAATCTCCATCCAATGATTCATAATTTTCTCAAACCGTTTTGGCACAAAATTAACTTTTTTATTTTTATCCTTTTGTGTTTTTAATACTTGATCAGCCAATGGACGCATTTTAACAAACCATTGTTTTGATAAGTAAGGTTCAATCAAAGCTCCACTTCTCTCACTAAATGGTGCATTATGCATAATTTCTTCTACTCGAAGTAATAAATCTTGTTCTTTCAAATCACCAATTAATTTTTCTCTGGCAAGGAAACGATCCAAACCTTCATAACCGAAAGCATTTTCATTCATCGTTCCATTTGGATTAATACAAACAATTCTTTCTAAATCATGACGCAAACCTACTTCAAAGTCATTTGGATCATGTGCTGGCGTAATTTTTACACAACCGGTGCCTTTTTCCATATCGGCATGTTCGTCACCAATAATCGGAATCTCTCTTCCAACTATAGGCAAAATAACTTTTTTACCAATTAAATCTTTATATCGTTTATCTTCCGGATTAACTGCTACCGCTGTATCTCCAAAAAGTGTTTCAGGACGAGTTGTTGCAACATCCAAATATTCTTCACTATCTACAAGCTTATATTTTAAATGATAAAATGCTCCAGGAATATCTTTATAAATAACTTCTTCATTGGATAAAGCAGTCATTGCTACTGGATCCCAGTTAATAATCTTCTCTCCTTGATAGATTAATCCTTTCTGATACAAATCTACAAATACTTTCCTGACAGCTTTTGATAAACCTTCATCTAAAGTAAATCTTTCTTTAGAGTAAGCTAAAGAAAGTCCTAATTTAGCCCACTGTTTGTGGATATTCTCAGCATATTCATCTTTCCAAGACCAAGCATGTTTAAGCCATTCTTCACGTGTTAAACTTCTTGGATTAATGCCCATATCTTTTAACTTTTTATCCACCTTTGCTTGTGTTGCTATACCCGCATGATCCATTCCTGGAATCCATAAAGCATCAAAACCCTGCATTCTTTTATAACGAATAAGCGTATCTTGGATAGATGTATCCCAAGCATGACCAATATGAAGCTTACCCGTAACATTAGGAGGAGGTATTACAATACAAAAAGGCTCTCTACTTTTATCTACTGATTCAAAATACCCAGCATTTTTCCAATTATCATATTTCCCTTCTTCTACCTTTAAATGATCATATTTTTTATCTAACATAATTTATCCTCTTTTCTATATTTTTCAAATTCTTCCAAACATATTTTTAATTCAACATCAGTAAATCTTTTATATTCATTTTCATTTTTATTATTTAATAAATCTTGAATTTCCTTAAAATTACAATTCATTAGATGAAAATGATAATGTTTTTCATAATTCGTAAGCTGGACTCGCTCTGGCTTTATTTCTTTTGGATTTACCACCCAAAACAAATCTACATTATTTTCCCGATTAACACTTCCCTTTTCACCAGGAAAATCTTTATGCCAAAAAGTAATATTTCCAATATACTGAATCTCTTTTTTAGCTACGCGAATTCCCAGTTCTTCTGCGATCTCTCTTATCAAAGCATCTTTTAAATTCTCATTTGCTTCCACTCGTCCACCAGGAAGATTATAAGAATAATCCATATTGGTAATATAAACTTTTCCTTCATCATTCATTATAATTGCTCTTACTTTATGAACTTTTGAATTAATTTCTTTCTTTTCTAAATGTTCTTCATTAATTAACATATGCATCACTCCAATAAAAAAAGATAGCACCAAAGGGTGAAGAAACTTCACGGTACCACCTTTTATTTCACTTATTTTGATAACGTCTTTTAAAACGGGCATAAAATGCCAGCTCCCAAGCAACCTTCAAATCATTCCCCTACTTATTTCCACCAACCATAAGCTCTCTATTAAAGTCCAGATTCTACTCCTCTTGTTCATCACTTTTAATAAATGTATTTTATCAAATTTTAATTTATTTTTCAACCACTAACTTGAATTAAACCATTACGATCAAAAGTATAAGTAGTATTTGTACTCTTAATCGTGATAACAAATCCTCCATTAGACTCCGTAACTGTATAACTTCCTTCATAATTAGTTGTACCAACATCAATAGGTTGTGACAAAGCAAATTCTGGATCAGTATATTTATGAATATTAAGTTTATTACTAGAATCAATAACTACATAATAATTATTTTGTAAATCTACATAACGATAAGCTTCTTTTCTTAATTCCTGTCCTTCAAAATCATATACATGATATTCATCATCATCAACAACCTTTAAATAAGTACCAACATAATCAACAATACGATAACCATAAGGCTTAGTAACCTCTAAACCAACATTACTAAATAACTGATATGTACCACTAGAAGACTTCACCTCATAATAATCTCCAATTTTTTCAATAGAATCATAATCAAAACCAATAGTACCAGATACATTATCACTAATTCGAATTAATCCATAATCTCCATCACTTTTTACTTGAGCCATAATATAAGTAGCATTAGTATTAACAAAAGTAATTTCCTTCTTACCTGTATAAGCCCCACTATCTACCGAAGAATACTTAGCAAGAGCTTTCTTATCTTTCAAGTCATAAAGAACAATAGTAGGATTATTTAAATCGATAGTATCTAAAATAAATACATAACGATTATTATAAATAGGAATCCAACCTACTGAACTTGAACGATCCTCTTCTACCTCATTATGACTATAGAATGAATCCGTTGCTACTACACAATTAGTTAAATCTGATGAATTTTCATTAGAACACTCATAAGTACCGAGGATATTTGTTTTCTCTTCATCAGAATAAAAATACAATATTCCATCAAAATAACCAATATAATTATAATTAGCACTCATTCTACCATCTTGTAAATCAATAGACTCAGTTCTTTCTCGATTATCTTTAGTAAATGTTACATCAAGCATATCCTCATTAATACTAATCTCATAAGCCCTTCTTGTCTCAACAAATACTTTATCTTCACTATAAACATTTAAAGGATTATAATAAGTTGAAGAAAGTTCTATTCCAACTTCATTATACTTATGATTTTGATAATCTCTAATATATAAAGAATTACCTTCAATAAGCACTGCATAATCATCTAAAAGTTCAATAAAATCATAAGCATCATCATAAATCAAATTACCCTCATAATCATAAACATAATAGCCATTATTATTTACCACAATATATTCTTCATTATAACTTTTAACTTCATAACGAATTCCTTGACTCAAATTCTTACCATCAACCCCATAAATATAATATCTATCATTAGTTCTAACAACAACATTAGCATCACTACTCATTCTACCTAAATAATCATAAGAAAAAGCAAATACTTCATTAATACCATTACTACTTAACTCTAAAGCTCCATATTTATTATCTGTATCTTTAACAATAACAAAATTACTATCACTAAATCCTTTAACAAGAGTATATGTACCCTCTACTTCTTGTGCCTCAATATTATACAAAATGATTTCTTGATTTTCTAAAGACTCTTGATCAAAAATAAAAACATAATTATTTTGATAAATTTGAGATACTCTTTCAACTAAAGTTTCATCTTCATAAACATTCTTTGGTCCATCAAATGTATCTTCGTCACTATAATTAGGAACAAAGCACAATTCTTCAGACTGATTAGCACATTCATAAGTACCAATTTCATCACCATTTTGATTCAAGAAAACAAGAGTACCATCCCGATAAATATAATTATCTTTCTCAACAATTACCTCTGGCTCTTCAGGTTTTTCTACTTCTTCTTCCTTATCTCTTAAAACAAAGAATAAAATTAAACCAACAATAAGAAGCAATATTAAAACACTACAAACAATAACAATAATTTTTTTCTTTTTAGACCAACTAGCCCATATTTCTTTTAATTTTCGCTTAGGCTTTTTTTCTTTCTTTTTCTTTTCATTCTTATCATCTAGATTAGCTTCCTCTAACTGTTCAATTTCTTCTTTTTGAGGTTCAACAGCATCTTCCCCACTTAAACCAAAAGTAAGATCACCCTCTACATTTTCTTTACTAACTCCCTCAACATTAATATCATCAATCACACTAGGCACATCATCTTCCGGTATATCAAACAAATCTCTTGTCTTTTCTAAATCATCATTATACTTCATCCTAAGACACTCCTTTATGATAAATCCAGTATATCATATTTTTATAAACTTGACTAGAGTTTTAAAGCAAGAAAAAAATTAGATTTCTCTAATTTATCTTACAACCAAATCACTAGGGATACCAAATGTTTGATTTAATTTCAATTCACTAGCTTCTCTCAACAAAACTCTAGCACATTCATTATCAAAAAAAAGTTAGATATCATCTAACTATTCAGCATCTTTATCTTGAACTTCAAGTACTTGTTCATTTTTATAGTATCCACACTTAGTACATGCACGATGAGGTCTAATAGTTGCCCCACACTTAGGACACTTAGTTAATGCTCCAACCTCTTTTTTTAAGTGAGTACGACGCATTCTTTTTTTAGTTTTACTTGTTCTTCTAAAAGGAACTGCCATGTTTTCACTCCTTCCTATCCAAAAGCTCACTTAACTTAGCAAGTCTTGGATCAATATTATCTTCATTATTTTTATCTTCACCCAAACTCCAACCATCACCAGATAGGTGTGCATCTTCAGTCGCAGTAAATCTCATGGGTACTTCCAGAACAATATTTTCCCACAAAATCTTCATAATATCAAGTATATTTTGCGTTTTTTGATAATATTCTAAGAAATTTTCATCATTTATATCAAATTCTTCATCGATTTTACTAGTAAATGGATAATCAATAGGTTCAGTTGTTACACTATCAGGAATAACCATAATACCCGTAATCGTAAGATGAATAACTATCATAGAAGCCGAATTTAAATAAATATTACCTTCTACATGCAAATCTTTCAAATCAAGTATGCCAACACTTTGATAAAGATTAGAATCTATACTAAAATCTTGATTATATTCTACTACCTCACCATTACTAAGTTGAGCCAAATTAAGTTCCATCTAAATCACCCAAAACCATTATATAATAAATTAAATCTTTTAACAAGTAAATCGATCAGTATTAACAAGAAAACTATAATGATACACACTATCTTCTAAAGGTAATGGTACCTACTGAAACATCTCTCAAATAATTATTTTCTCCTTCTCTAATAAAGAAACTAACACTTTCATCCTCTGTTGCTGCAACTGGATGACCTATAGAATTTGTATAAGTAATATTTCTAAAGTTCAGAACAAGTCTCTCATATGCTTTTAAACCATCAGAAATTTTAATTTTTAAAGTACCAATTAAATCTTGATTTCCAACTCCATCTGCAAAAGAAAGAGAAATGCCATCTTGATTACTCTCTAAAATTTGATAATCAGAAGTAAAATCCAAAAAAGAAACTTCTTCTGAAAAATCAAAATCAACTTCTAAACTTAAAATATTCTCATCTAAAGCAACATAAATTGGTATTTCTATCTCATCACCATTATAGTAATAAGACCGTGCAGAATATCTCAAAACATCAGCAGAAGCATGGATTTGAAAGCCAAAAAACAACAAAAACAAGAAAACAAAATATCATTTTTTCATATCATATCAAGACTCCTATACTAATAAAAGTATAAAATAAATGAAAGAAAAATGCAATAATCAAATTAACTTTCATCGATAACACCCTTTAAAAAAGTTTTTATTAAATTTTATCCCTGATATTAGAAAGAACCAACGTAAGATTATCCCTTTTATTATTATCGGTATGCTACTTCTGAGTCTTATGTTGCTCATCTTTTGATGACTATTTTAGGAGCTGATTATGTAAAAAAAACAAGAGTATATAAAAATGTTAAAATTAAAACTCATAAAACAGATAAAGGCAAGAAAATCAGAATCATGTCTTTATTTAACACTGGTTTAACTCTATTTCATCTTGCTTATCAATCATCTAAATATATTAGAATACCTTATAAATTCATCTTATATGACATATAATTATTTAACTTTATTACATCTAAAAAGCACAGAATACTCTGTGCCATTTTGGCGTGTAATAAATATTATATTTTTAAATAAATTTGCAGATAAGATCTTCACCAATATACATTTATGCTCTTCGTTATACCATTTGCTTAAAATCATACACTTTTGGTCGCACTTTTTACAGCATTTAGCCCAGGTTCCACCGTACTTTTTTCAAAACTGTCAGTTAGTCAGGGTTTACAATATAAGGATCTGCTATAACTCCACTTCCTGTTATGGTTACATCAGATGAGATATTAATTACAGGACGTACGCCAAAAGGATAACCCACATATGCACCCTTTGGTGATAAAGAACGACTACCAAAAAATAGGGATCCCCCTGATGAAGTAGCAATAGATGGGGTCATTGTCCAAATATTATTTGGCGCATCTCCAACGTAAAGATAATAACCACTATTATAATCTCTGCCTTTTCCTCCAGCATACATCACTTCATCTGCAGTAATTAATCCAATTTTAGTTTGATATAAATCATTGGTATTACTACATTCAAAAGTAGGTTGATTATTCACATATAATCTTTCATAGGCTGCATAATGTATTTCGCTACTTGGCTTACTACTCCATTCATACCCACTTGCCATTTCCCGATCATTACAAAATCCTGGTGTACTTACGATCATACTATCATATGCCTGTAAATTATTACTATACCATGTATCTAAGCTTTTTTTCATATTACTTAAATCTCCACTATTCGGATTACTTGGCCGTTGACTTCCCTCTGTATAAGTAAATCCTACATATTCACTTTTTCCAGACTTTCCATATCCAACAAAAGAAGTAAATAAATAATTTGTACTACTATCATCATACCCATTGGCTAATACTGTTTCTTTTCCAGCTGCGTCTACTGTTGATTTTTCACCACTATAAATAACTCTTATACTTCCATCTTCATTAATCCGGATAATTCTCCAGTACTTATCTGCGAATACTAAATAATTATCTTCTACATCTCCTCTATAGTAATAGGTTATTCCTTTACTTGTGGTTTCTTCATATAAGCCTACTGTTTGTTCTCCACAATTACCTCCATTATTGCTTCCATTAGTACAACTGGTTTTACTAAAATCTGGTGTATCCAAATTTACTTCTACTTCACCTAATGGCGTATCTACTATTTTGGTTGTTGCTGTTGCAAAATCCAAATAACACTTTGTTCCTTTGGTTGTAAATGGTGTTACTGTTAATTTTTGTGTTTCCATATCATAAGAAAGTTTTATGCTATCGTCTTGTTCTCCATCTATCGTACAATAGCTTTCACTTGTTAACTCATAATTACCTTCAGGTATGGTATCAACACTTTCTCCATCTACAGTAATTGCCACTACATTTAAATCTGCCAAACTATAATTAATCGTACCACTCGCTATAGGTATATCTGCTGTTGTTCTGTATTTTGCTCTCGTAAAATTAAGGATTATTGCACTGATCAGTAGTACTGCAAAACTTCCAATAATAATATTTCTTTTAATATGTCCTCTTTTTAATACCTCAAATTCCATAACTACTCTCCTTAACGAAAGCTATGATGAGTTTCCTAGCTTACATATTAATTATAAACTTGGGTATATTAAAAGCTAAGAAAAATATCAATATTATCCTAGTTAAGACAAATGCAAAGTTTATCATGAGAAAATTAAATCGGTGATTTAAATGATATATAGTGAAAGATTAAAATATTTAAGAGAAGAAAAAGAATTAACCCAAAAAGATTTAAGTGATTTAATCCAAGTTCATCCTGCGACCTACAGTCAATTTGAAAGAGAGTCAAGTATTATTCCCATAAAAAGATTAAATGAATTTGCTAATTTTTTTCACGTCTCTTTAGATTATTTATTCAGCTTTACGAACATTAGACAATATAATCATTCAAATGAAAAAATTAATCTAGAATTATCAGGTACTAGATTAAAAGAATTTAGAAAAGAATACAAAATTACTCAAGTAAATTTATCGAAATTTTTAAACACAACCCAGTCTAATTTTGTTGGTTATGAACAAGGAAAATTTATTATAGCAACTCCCTATTTATATATGATTTGTAAAAAATACAATATCTCTGCTGATTATCTCTTAGGTAAAATAGATGAACCTAAATATTTAAAATAGATTCTTTTTTATTTTCGACATAGCTGTCAAAAAACCTCGAACGCTTTTTCTTGCTTTTTAATTATTATCACTCATAATATTAACCAAGCATTGGGACTGGTGTCTACTAAACTAGACAAATTTCTATTGCCTTACCTCCTTGTAGGGTTTTGGATTGAGGATGTGTAGAGATTAGTTAGTGAAGAAAGCATTTTTTAAACTTATAAATTAGTTTAAACCAAAAAAGACATCAACCATCATCCTAGTTTGCAACAACATGACGGTTAATGTCGCTTTAAACAAGTAGGCATTTAGACCTAATGCTCTACTAATTTAGTATAATCTATTTATAAAAAAAAATACAATTGACACTTCATTTACAACAGATAAAATGATAAAAAGAAAATTAATTTTATTAAATATTCAAAACACTATTTTTTTGGTATACTTAAAAAGGTGATATAAAGTGGAAGCAGTAGGAATCATTTGTGAATATAATCCTTTACACAATGGTCATATTTATCATATCAAACAAGTAAAAAAATTATTTCCAGGTAAAACAATTATTTTAGTATTAAACGGCTATTTTTTAGAACGTGGAGAAATTAGTATTTTATCTAAAGAAAATAAAACTAAACTTGCTCTCATTTATGGAGTAGATTTAGTAGTAGAACTCCCCTTTATTTTTGGAAGTCAAAGTGCTGATATTTTTGCTGATGCAGCCATAAAAATATTAGGATATTTGGGCTGTTCATATTTAGTATTTGGAAGTGAATCTAATCAAGTTGAAATACTAGAGCAAGTTGCAATAACTCAAGATACTGCCGCATACAATGAAAAAGTACGTGAATTATTATCTACAGGGATAAATTACCCCACTGCTTTAGCTAAAGCTCTAAACCTTGATATTGATATATTTAATCCTAATGATTTACTTGGTATATCTTATATAAAGGCAATAAAGAAAAATAATTTAAAGATAAAACCAATAACAATTAAAAGAACAAGTGATTATCATAGTACTAAAGAAGAAAGCAATATCATTAGTGCAAGTAATATAAGAAATAAATTAAAACATCAAGAAGACATTTCAAACTATGTACCTAGAAAAGCCTTAAAGTTAATAGAAAATATTTCTCTAGAAGATTTATTTCCATTCATTAAATATAAAATATTAACCGATCCTAATTTAAATAAATATTTAACTGTAGATGAAGGAATAGAAAATAGATTAAAAGAAAAAATAATTGATGCCAAAAATCTTGAAGAATTAATCATAAATATAAAAACCAAAAGATACACTTATAATAAAATAACCAGAATGTTAATTCATATTTTAATTAGTGTTCCTAAAGAAATCAATAAATTAGCAAGTATTGAATATATTAAAATATTAGGATTTAATAAAAAAGGAAGAGCTTATTTGCATGATTTAAAAGAAGATTTAGAAATTTCTTTAATCCCAATACCAAATTCATTACAATACAAATATGAATTAACAGCAGCTCAAGTTTACAGTTTAATTAGTAACAACAAAATTTTAGCTTATGAAAAAAGCAATAAACCTATTTTTTTCGAATAGTTTATTGCTTTTCTTTTTGACACTTAGGACAATAATAAGTACTTCTACCACCAACTTTAATATTTTCAATTAAAGTATTACAAACTAAACATTTTTCTCCTTCTCTTTTATGTACCTTTAAATTTTGCTGAAAACGACCAGTAACTCCAAGACTAGAAGTATAACTCCTTATAGTAGTACCACCCATTTCTATCGCTTCCCGAATAATCTCATCAGCACCTTGAACAATTAACTCACATTCTTGAACATTAAGATCTTGAGCTGGTTTTAAAGGATAAACTTTTGCATAAAACAAAACTTCATTTACATAAATATTACCTAGCCCACTAATAATTGTTTGATCAAGTAATGCTGTTTTAATTGGAATATGTTTATTTTTAAATTTTTGGAGTAGATAATCTGCTGTTAAATATTTATCACCAGGTTCTAATCCTTGTTTTTGAATACATTCTGTATTTTCTAAATCCTTTTTTAAAATCAAATTCATTCTTCCAAACTTACGAGTATCAGCATATCTTAAAGTAATATTATCTTTAAAAGTAAAAATTACATGTTCATGTTTTTCTTTTACTTCATCTTTACCTTTAATAAAATACTTACCTTCCATTCTAAGATGAGAAAGCAAATAGTATTTTTCCGTCTCAAAAATAAGCCATTTACCTCTTCTTTTAATATCTTTAAAACTTTGTCCAATTAAATGATGTTTAAACTCTTCTAAATTATTTTCAACAATAGGTTCATAATAAACATCTACATCTTTAATTTCTTTATTTAATATTCTTGTCTTTAATGTATTACGAACTGTCTCTACTTCTGCTATTTCTGGCATTCTACAACCCTCTGTTTCTTTTTTCCTTCATTTTATTATATAAAGCCAAATAATCTTTAAAAATAAGTTCATTTCTTTGCTTAACAATTTGTTCATAAACTTCTTTATTCATCATATTTTTAATTAATCCCAAATCACATTCATAAATACGATCAAATATAGAACTCAAATCCTTTAATTCCTCATCCTCCATCAAACGAAGAAATATACTAAAATCTTTTTCTAAATCAGCTTCTATAAGCTCTTCTTTCATTCCCAATTTATCTAACATTTGTGCTACTGATATTCTTATACCACCATAACCTAATGCCTCATAATGAGAATCAAAATACTTCTTCATAAATTCTTCTTCAAAGTAACTATTAAAGCCCTCTTCTAATCCTGTATTTTCTTTAGCAATTAAAGTTCTTTTTACTTCTCCCTTATCTTCTTTTAACTGATACGTCTCAACCATAAAGCCACTTCTTTTTTTAAGAATATCTCCATCAAGTTCATATTCTTGATAATATCCCTTAATTAAATGACCTAACTCATGAATAAATGTACCCACAGAAGAAGAATGATTTTGATCAAAACTCTTAACAACAACAATACGTTTAACCTGCTGTATTTGATACTCTCCATTTATAAAAGATATACTAGGCAAAGATTCATATACACCACTACTTCTTTGTAAATCTCCATAACTAATCATATCATTAACTTCCAACATATCTTCATCCGTTAGAGCATCTACTACACTTTTATTAAAAACAAATTTTGTATTTAAAATAGCCTCATAAATAACTCTTTCATGCTCTTTTCCCAAATAATCAACTAATCCATCATAAACTTTCTTTAAAAAAGGAATAAAATCCTTTGGATATAACCATCGATCAACAATCTTCTGAAAATCCATTATTTAGCCTCATATAAGTCTTTACCTTTAGCAATACCAACCTTTAATGGTACATCAAGTTTAATAACATTTTCCATAACATCTTTGACAATTTTGGTTACTTTTTCTTCTTCTTCTTTAATTGTATCAATAATTAATTCATCATGAATCTGTAAAACCATCTTACTTCGAATATTTTGCTTTTTAAATTCATCAAATACCAAAACCATCGCTTTCTTAATAATATCAGCACTAGTTCCTTGAATTGGCGTATTAAGAGCTATCCTTTCTCCACTAGAACGAATCATATAATTACGATTATTTAACTCTTCAATTGTTCTTTTACGATTAAAAAGAGTACGAACTGAACCAGTCTCATAAGCTTCCTTAATAATATTATCCATATAATTCTTTACTCCTGGATATAACTCATAATATTTCTTAATAAACTCACTAGCTTCTTTACTACTAATATTAAGATTCTCTCCTAATCCAAAACCACTAATTCCATAAACAATACCAAATATTACTGCTTTTGCAGTAGATCTCATTAATTTTGTAACTTGTGATTCATCTACTCCATAAATATCTGCAGCAACTTTAGTATGAATATCTTGATTATTTCTAAATGCTTCAATTAACTCTTTAGATCCTGATATATGAGCCAAAATACGAAGTTCAATTTGAGAATAATCAATACTTAAAAATAAATCATTCGTAGGAATAAATGCTCTTCTTACCTTTCTGCCTTCTTCTCCTCTTACTGGTATGTTTTGTAAATTAGGCTCAACACTAGATAATCTTCCCGTTCTAGTAAGTGTTTGTTTAAATATAGTATGTATCTTTCCATCAGAAAACTTGGCATTTTCTAAACTTACCGTATAAGTAGAAACAATTTTACTATAATTGCGATATTCTAAAATAAGATCAATAATAGGATGTTTACCCCGAAGTTTTTGTAAAGTTGCCGCATCTGTTTTATAACCCTTTTGTGTTTTTTTACCAATAGCTAACCCCAAATGATCAAATAACACCTCACCAAGTTGTTTAGAACTAGCAATATTAAATTCTTTCCCTGCTAAATCATAAATTTCTTTAGACAAAACTGCCAACTTAGCTTCTGCTTCCTTTTTTATTTCTTCTAAAACATCACTATCTACTTTAACCCCAAAATACTCCATATCTGCTAAAACATAAATCAAAGGCATTTCAATATCTTTAAATAAAGAATACATATCTTCTGTTTTTAACTCATTAATATATCGATCCCTCGTATCATAAATAAAACGAGATTTCAAAACAAGATCCTTCTTTAACCTTACTGTATCACTAAAACCTTGTTTTTTAACATCTTCATAAAAAGCTACATTAATATGTTCTGGATGCATCAAATAAGCAATATCATCTTTAGTAAACCCATTTAATAAATAAAGAGCAATCATTAAATCATAATTTACTGGATCTAACTCCACTTGATTTCTCTTTAAAATAATAGCTAAAGCTTTAGCATGATAAGTATAAACAACCTTTCCTTCTAAAATTTGTTTTAAATCCCCAATATGATCAGAAGTTAAATAATAATTATGTTCTTTATCACTTAAAGCAATACCTAATACTTCTGCTTTATGATAATTTTCTTGATCAAGTTCTACATAGACACTAACTTCATCACCAAGTTTTAAAGAAGATACATCTTCTATTTCTATAAAATCAATATCATCTTTAACTATTTCTTTACGCTCAAAATTCTTAAGCAAAGAATAAAACTCCAAAGATTCAAAAATATCAGCCAATTCTTGTTCATTTGTTCCTTTATATAAAATATCATCAAAACTAATATTTAAAGGAACTTCTTTATAAATCGTAGCAATTTCTTTACTCATAAAAGCATTATCTTTATCACTCTCTAACTTTTCTTTTGTTTTTCCTTTAATCGAATCAATATTCTCATAAATTCCTTCTAAAGAGTCATATTCTTGTAGCAACTTTAATGCTGTTTTCTCACCAATTCCTTTTACTCCAGGAATATTATCAGAAGCATCTCCTGCTAGAGCTTTTAAATCAATAATTTTAATTGGTAAAATTCCATAATCAGCCTGAAAAGTTTCCATATTATATTTAATATATCCCGTTTGTTTCAAAAGTTTAACATCTACAACCGGACTAATTAACTGTAACAAATCACGATCACTAGAAATAATTGTAGCATCATATTCTATATTACTTTCTGCCATTTGAGCAAGTGTACCAATAATATCATCTGCTTCATAAGGCTCTAACTCTAAATATTTAATTCCCATTGCATCTAATATCTTCCTAGCAATAGGCATTTGTTTAATCAAATCATCTGGAGTTGCTTGTCTACCCTCTTTATAAAAAGAATATTTTTGTTTCCGAAAATTCTTACCAACATCAAAAGCAACAGCAATATATTCTGGCTTTTCCTCATTAATAATTTTATTAATCATTGTCGTAAAACCATATAAAGCATTAGTAGGAAAACCCTTACTATTTCTCATAATATTCCCTGTATAAGCAGTCGCATAAAAACTACGAAACATTAAATTATTACCATCAACTAAAATTACTCTCTTCATTTTACACCTCTAAACTATCTAAAAAGATTATAACATTTTTCCAAAGAAAAAAGAAGCATTATCTTCTTCTTCCCTGATTCAAATAACTTTTAAATACTTCATTAAATCGATAAGCAAATAACAAATCATTTTTCATTTGTTCATCAATTCGCATTTTAAATAAAGTGTCCATACAATATTTTTCCCAAATAGCACTTCGAGCTTCAGGATGTAACACAATAAACTCAAAATCAAGAATACTTAAATTAGGATTTCTAAGTCTATCTTCATAAGTGGGAACACCCTTCATTTACCTCACCTCAAATCAAGTAGCTATTTTATCATGAAACTTTCTTTTTGGCTACCGTTTTCTTACTATTTTTAGCATGAATTCGATAATTTACATCTGTAGCCAAAACACTATAAAGAATAGATGCTACCGGAACACTAATTAACATACCTAATATACCTGCTAAACTAGCTCCAATAGTAACGGCCACAAAAACCCATATTCCAGGTAAACCAACTGATTTACCAACCACTTTTGGATAAATAAGATTACCTTCAAATTGTTGTAAAATAAGAATAAAGATAACAAATATTAAAGCTTTAATTGGACTAACCATAAAGATGAGAAAAGCCCCAAATATTGTACCAATAAAAGCACCATATACAGGAACTAAAGCAGTAACTCCAATTAACACTGATATTGTGGCAGCATAAGGAATACCAAGAACAAGCATACCAATAAAGCAAAGAACCCCAATAATTACCGCTTCTAAACACTGACCACTAACAAAGCTAGCACAAACTCGATTAGAAAGTTTAGCAATATCTTTAATTTTACTTACCCTTTTTTCTGGTAAATAAGCATCAAGCACTTTATTTAATTGATGCAACAATTTTTCTTTTTGAGCAAGCAAATATATAGCGAATACTAAAGCAATAACTAAGTTAACTAAAACACTAATAACATTACTAGCAACACCCAAGGTAATATCCCAAATTTGATCTCGATTATCCTTAATAAAATCTAATGCTACTGTACCAAAATTTTTAATTCCTTCTTCTATTTGATTAATAATATCAGGATCAATATTAAACCGTTCCAACAACATTTTAACATTTTCTTCATACATCGGCATATTATCAACAAATAAATTAACGGCATTTTTAAGTTGAGGAATAATAATTAATAATAAAATAATAATAAAAGTAAAAACTATAGCAAAAGATAAAACTAAACTAATAGTTCTCTTACTTTTACCTTTCATCTTAGCTTTATCTAATAATTTATTTTCAATTAAATTAACTAAAATATTTAAAACAAAAGCAATAACAATACCTAAAATAAATGGCATAACTAACTGAACTAAAAATTTTAAAAACTCCCAAATCTCTTTAATATGAATAGAAGCAAAAATTAAAACTATTGCCAAAACAACTAATTTTAACAATTCTTTTTTATTTTCTTTTGTAATCATTTTACCACCACTATAATTATAATATATTCATTGCAAAAAAGAAACAAGAAAAAGAAAAAATAGATCATTTCGATCTATTAATAATCTTCATTTATACTATCAATAAACTCAATTTGTTCATCCACAACACTTTTAAGTCTTCTCTTAAAAATAACAACTCTTCTTTTTAATGTCTCAGCATCTTGCTCTATTTTATCAGCTTTAAGTAAAGCATCATTAACTATTCTTGAAGCATTTCTCTTAGCATCTTCAATTACTCCCTTAGCTTCATCCCTAGCTACTCTCTTGATCTGATTAGAAGCATCTTCAGCAACCACCAAAGCTCGATTAAGAGTATTTTCCATATTTTGATATTTAACTAATTCTTTTTTTAAATTTTCTATTTCTTGATCTTGCTGTTTTAATTTTGCTAACATAGACTCATACTCGGAAGTAACTTCATTAACAAAATTATTTACTTCTAACTTATTATACCCATTTAAACTCGTATTAAACTTTCTCAAAAGAGCCTCACCTCGACATATTTACCACTATCTATTTTACCATTCTTCTTCTA
This sequence comes from uncultured Bacilli bacterium, assembly GCA_944358145.1. Classification (GTDB taxonomy): domain Bacteria; phylum Bacillota_I; class Bacilli_A; order RF39; family UBA660; genus Caccenecus. The sequence goes on from CALVQO010000004.1 coordinate 34,457, forward strand.
CATCTGCTTTATTTTTTTCAGATTCATCACTAATTTTTCCTTGAACATTAACATTTTTAGGTGTACAAAGATATATTCCAACTCCAATTTTTTGCATATTACCACCTATAGCATATATACAACCACTTAAAAAATCAATAATTCTTTTTGCTTGGTCAGAAGTAACTCTTTTCAAATTAACTACTACGCTATTTCTATTTTTTAAATGATCAGCAATTTGTTGTGACTCTGAATAAGCACGAGGTTCAAGTAGAATCATCTTATTTCCTGATTTATCAGCTTCTGCTAAAGCATCTGCTTCACTAATATTATAAAATTCATCTTCAGTACCAGTTAAAGTATCTTCATCATCTACATCTTTAAAAAGATTCTTAAATTTACCTAGAGCCATTATGCACTCCTCCTATTATTTAAATTACTCTTTTATTCTATCAAATATTTAAAAAGAATGCAAGA
>CALVQO010000005.1 GCA_944358145.1 uncultured Bacilli bacterium
ATTTAACGGGTCTTATTTTTTCTTTGTCCTGCATTGTTTTTTATACTCATCTTCAGCCATGTCAGCTTCACATCTCAAAAAACAGGCAAGTTGTCTATAATCATCATAACATTCTCCAGTTTTAGCTTCTAATTCATCGGCTAGTAATTCTAATTTTTCTCCTTTTTCAAATAAATACAAAGCTCTTAAAGATTTAAAGCCACGCATATTTCTGTTCATTCTCATTACATTTTCTAAATACTCTTTGATATATGCAGGTCTATCTACTAATAAAATTTGATCATCTTTTATTTTTACTTCAGGAACTTCTACTCCCAATAATATTTCTAGCCATGCTGCAACAATATGTCTATGACAAAATTCAGTATTAGGTTCATAACAAAGTAATATTGAATTATCTAGTTCGCTATAAACTTGTTCAGGATCTAATTTTGACAATACTTGATTCCAATATTCTTGAACATAATATATATTATTTTCTTCCTCGGGAATTTTACCGATATTATCATGCCATATTTTCCAAAAAGATAATTTTGGTGCTAACTTGGGATAACAATATCCATGATAATTAGCATCTCTCCCGCGATTGCCAGATATGGCATAGGTAGTATACTTATTTGATTGCTAGGAATTATGACTACTTGTATAAATCATATTTTTCACCTCTCCTTTTATCCCTTTTTATCGCTTTTATATAGTTATTTATTCTAACACATTATTAACTTTATGTCATCTATTATTTTCCATTTCTTTTTTTATCCATGTCATAATAATACTCACAATATAATCTAGTTCTTCTTCTGTTAAGTCTCTTCCTTTTGGAATGTGATACCATTTAGAAAGGCAATTTCGACAACAGGTTGCAGTTGCATGGCAAGCAATAAAAACAGGATGTCCTTTCATTGGCGTTTGCTTCCCATCATTTGGAATGTAGGCAGGAGCAAGTCTATTTTCTAGTAATTCATAAGCATGCTTTCTTATTATTTCTAATCCTTTTTCTTGCACGTAAACTCTTTCTTTTTCTTTTAAGTGGAAACTACTTCTAAACTTGGATTTCGATAAGGAATATAACATTTCATCAATTTTTTTCATGATTTTAAAAAAGATTATCCAACGATAATCTTAGACTCTAGCTCCTCCATCTACTTGCATAATTTCACCTGTTACATAGCTTGCCATATCACTTGCTAAGAATAAGCAAGCATTTGCAATATCTTCTGGTTCACCAATTCTACCAATTGGAATTGTGGCGATTAAAGGTTTGATCATTTCATCTGGAAGGCTTGCTACCATATCCGTTTTGGTTATTCCTGGAGCTACAGCATTTACTCTAATTCCTACTGGAGCAAGTTCTCTTGATAAAGATTTGGTTAACCCATTTACAGCAAATTTACTCATTGGATATACACACCCAGCAGGTTGACCATATATACTTACCATTGAGGAAATATTAATGATATTTCCTTTTGTTTCTTTTAAATAAGGAACGATTTCTTTAGAGCAAACAAATACCCCTTTCATATTTACATTGGCTATTTTATCATATTCTTCGATCGTATAATCTTCTATTTTGGTACTAGAAGATAATCCAGCATTATTCACTAAAATATTGATTTTACCAAATTGTTCAGCAACTTCTTTGAATGTTTGTCTAACTTCATCTACATTAGTTAAATCAGGATAAAAACCTATAACTTCTTGATTTTCATTTTTTAATTCTGCTAAAGCTTTTTCTACGCTTTCTTTTTTAGAGCCAAATAATACTACTTTTGCTCCATTACTTAAAAACTTCTTTACTATGGCTAAACCAATTCCCCTTGTTCCACCAGTAACAATTGCTACTTTTCCATTCAACATTTTATCATCCTCCTATTTATAATAAAACCATATTTTCTTATTTTAGTCAATTATTTTTTGATAAAATCTATTATCTCTTTTAAGTTTCCTTCTTTTACAAAATTTCCGCCTTTTTCAAATAATTGAGCTAACTCAGCATTATCTTTGGAAATAACTTTACCAACCATTTTTACAATTATTTTATTTATTCCTTTTAGTTTGGTATAATCAATTCCTCCTCGTAGATAAAAACATGGAATATGAAGAGAATTATTAGTTTTTAATTCATTCGTGTACTTTTCAGTTTTGGGATATGCACCAATCATGCCAATACATTTTATTTTATATTTATCTTTCACTTGCTTTAATTTTTTTATTTTTCCTGCACATATCCAACTTAAATAAATAACTTCATCATTTTTATTTAATTTTTCCTTTGCTTCTATTAAAGAATAATAAGGAATTTCTAAGTCTTTACTTAACATTTTTGCATATGCTAAAGTGTGATTTGTACTTGTATAATAAATAATTGCTTTAATCATTGCGTTTCTTCCTTTTCTTTTTTAAAATGATTATCATCATTATTAAAATAATTAAACTACCTATTCCAATTATAAAGTATGTGATTAAATTAGTGTTATTTTCAATTTCTTTTTCTTCTTTTCTTGTTATGCTATCTAACTTTATTGCTTCATTTCTAATAATTGTAATATTATATTCTTTGGTTGTTTTATCTTCAGCTGTAACTATAATCGTATAATTATTTTCTCCTACTTTTAGGGCTTTAGCTCCCGTTCCTGTAACTATTGCTTTTTCGTCTTCAGCTTCTGCCTTTATATTTATAATTTGGATTTCATTATCTACTTCTAATTGATATTCGGTTATTTTAGGATCAAATTGGAAATTATCAATATCTATACTTAAATTACTTAAATTGGTATTGCTTGATAATTCTTTTTTATCGTTGTTAGAATTAAGAGAATTATTGTTATTGTTGTTGTTATTGTTTTTAGTTGGTGGTTCATCTAAATAAATAAAGCCGATTAAGTTTCCTGCCGTTGTATATTTATGAGAACCATTTACTATTCCTTCATTTTCATCGGTTACAATTCCTGCTTCATTGACTGTCATAATATTGCCTTCAACAGAAACAACAAAACCTACATGACCATAGCCATCATTTGATGAGTAAACCACTATAGAATTTGGTTTAGCTGTACTTCCTACTTTATAACCAGCATTTATTGCACTATTATACCAGTCTTGAGCATTACCCCAACCCGGTAGTGCTACGCCAGTATGTTCATAAGCTTGCTGCCAAGCATACCATGTACAACGAACAGTAGTTATTCCATATAAAGACTGATATTTTCCATAAGGATTTGTAGCTGCATGAACATTTAATATGCTAATACTAAATGCAAGAAAGAAAAATAGAACTATTTTATTTCGCTTCATCATCTTATAACTCTTACCACCTATCACAGTCTAAATTATATTTACTACACAATTCTTCATCTAATGTTTTATTTTGATAACTATCAAATCCACCACATGGGCCATTAAATTTTGTGGCACTTGATAAGATTTTTTGTATTTCTTTATTAGCAGATTCACCATTAGAATTTGTATTTAATCCATTAAAAGAAATATAATCATAGCTAAAAGTTAAACGATGATTTTCGATGTCATAACTAACATTTGCTATTCCTTTATATGTGCCATTTTTATATTTATCTAAAGTATTTTTGAACTCGTTTTCTTTGCTTGTGTTTATTTTTAATGTTCCGTTATTTAAATATTCAATTATTTCTTCTGTACTTACTTCTGTATCTAGTCTATCCTTATTATGCCAAAAACTTACTTCGGCTGGATTAGATCCAATTTTAGATATTTTAGCTTCTGGAAATACTTCTTGTAAGTTTGTGACAAACATATAGTAAAAACAGTCTATGTTACCACTATTAACATGGTATTCTGTTATACTAATATTGTTGTTTAAATTTAATTTATTGGAATAAGGGTTTGTATTTTTATTGGTTTCATTATTGGAAGAATTATTGCTATTATTAGAGCTTTCATTTTTCGCTTCTTTCCATATTGCTGTTAGAGTTATTTCTTCTGTAACAGGCGTAGAAAAATCATATTTTTCACCATTTAGTTGCCATTCTACAAATGTGTATCCATCTCGAGTTGGGGCAGTTGGTTCTGGTACTTGTTCTTCTTCTTTTACCACTATACTATCTATTGGTGTTCCTCCTGAAGCATCAAAAGTTATTGTGTAATAGGTATAAGTTTCTTTTAGTTCTCCTGTATAACCTAATGATCCATAGTGAAATTCAATGTTTAACTCTTTATCTTTAAAAGCATTTTTTATTCTGTTCTTGAAACTTTCATCAAATTGGTAATCTGTTATTATTTTAATATTTTTTAGGTCTATTCCTTTTTCTAAAGCTTGATTTAAAAATAAAATAATTGCCTCTTCTATGGTTAAATCACTTGTATTTGTACTCTCTATTATATCTTTTAGGTCTTCATTAATTACTTCGAACTCTGTTATCGTTAATTTCTTATCACTACAAATGCTTCTTTTAAAAGGTTGCCAACATACATCATATTCTTCTTTGAATCTGATGATTAGTTCTGTTTTTTCACTACTACTTATCCATAATTCATAGTTGGCTATTTTGTGTTCTTTTGTTCCATCTGAATTTTTATATTGAATTAATAATACTATTCCTATAATTAAAATAATAATAATTAAGATAAGCCATAACCAATTATTTTTTATGAACGCTTTTAATTTTTCCACTTAAACTCAACTCCTAGTTCATTTTATTCATTATAACATAGAAAAAGTAGATTGCATAGAATCTACTTTAATGTTTTTTATTCTTTTATTACTTAATTATTTTTAGGAACTAATACTTCTTTACCACCCATATAAGGTTGTAAAGCTTTAGGAATTTTGATACTTCCATCTTTTTGATAATTGTTTTCTAAGAAAGCAATTAAGCCTCTAGGTGTTGCTAGAACTGTATTGTTTAGAGTGGCTACGTATTGGTTTCCTTTTTCAGTTTTCATGCGAATACCTAAACGTCTAGCTTGAGCTTCACCTAAGGTAGAACATGAACCTACTTCGAAATATTTTTGCTGTCTTGGACTCCATGCTTCAACATCACATGATTTTACTTTTAAATCAGCTAAATCACCTGAACAACATTCAAGAGTTCTAACAGGAATATCTAGGCTTCTAAAGAATTCAACTGTATATTGCCACATTTTATCATACCAAGTCATCGCATCTTCTGGTTTACATAAGACAACCATTTCTTCTTTTTCAAATTGATGAACTCGGTACAAGCCTCGTTCTTCAAGGCCATGTGCTCCTACTTCTTTTCTAAAACATGGTGAATATGAGGTTAATGTAATTGGTAATTCTTCTTCTTTAACAATTTGATCTTTGAAACGTCCTATCATAGAATGTTCACTTGTACCAATTAGGAATAAATCTTCTCCTTCAATTTTGTACATCATAGCATCCATTTCAGCAAAACTCATTACCCCATTTACAACATCACTACGAATCATAAAAGGTGGTATGCAATAAGTAAATCCTTTATCTATCATAAAATCTCTGGCATAGGTAAGCATAGCACTATGAAGTCTTGCTATATCTCCTATTAAATAGTAAAAACCATTACCACTTGTTCTTCCTGCTGATGCTTTATCTAGACCACTAAAACTTTCACATATATCCGCATGATATGGTATTTCATAGTCTGGTACTATTGGCTCACCAAATCGTTCTAGTTCTACATTTTCAGAATCATCTTTACCAATTGGCACACTTTTATCTATAATTTGAGGTATTACCATCATCTTTTCTTTAATTATACTAGCTAATTTTTCTTCTTCAGATTCTAAATTAGCAATTTTATAAGATATGGCACCTATTTCTTCTTTTATTTTTCCTGCTTCTTCTTGTTTTTTTGCTCTCATTAAAGTACCAATTTGATCACTCAACTTATTTTTCTGGTTCCGTAAATCGTCTGCTTCTTTTTTGGCATTTCGATATTTTATATCCAATTCGTAGATTTCATCTACTAAAGGTAATTTTTCATCTTGAAATTTCTTTTTAACGTTTTCTTTTACTAGTTCGCTTTCTTCTCTAATTAATTTAATATCGATCATATAATCCCTCTTTCTAAAATTAAAAAGAATGATACTTAAAGGAGTCAAATATTGACGGTACCATCCTTTTCTTTGCTTAATTAAGATAACGGTTTTACCCGGGGAGGATTAGTCCCACTGGAAAGGAGATTTCATAACACTACTTACTTATTTCCATCAACCATAAGCTTTCTATTAAAGTATATGCTATTACTTGTCTTTCTTTTGTTTTACTTTTATAATATACCATATTTATTGATTTATGACAATTATTAAATTCTAATTTTAAAGGTTTTAGGAGCAAATTTATAAACTAAGAATAAAGATATTAGACTATAAGTTATGGCGAAAATAATGGTAGCTAGGCCAAAATAAAGGGTAGGAAGTCTTAAATCGATCATGTAATAACATACAACATAGGTTAGAATGTTTACTATGGTATAAGTAGTGTTTTTGGTTTCACTATCAATATTATAGGGTTGTAATAAATAATAAATGACTAAGTGATGGACTGAGAAAAATATACTCATGGCAATAATTGATATGAATAAAATTAAATAATTTAGGGGATTTTCTGACCCACCACTAACAAATAGAATTAGGACTAGGCCTATACCGATAATTGTAGCAGGTAGTAAATTAATTAAAATTATACTCTTTAGTCTTTCTTTAAATAGTTTTAATATTGATGTTGGTTTGCGATAAAAAGCATAGGTAAGCATAGAATGATCACTATTCATAAACATGGCTCTTGTTACAGCTTCTCCCCTATTAATCAAGTACATGATAAACACAAAATATGGTAAATATGTTAGAATCACACGATTTACTTCTCCTTTTAATTCTGTATTTACGGTAATTATTAGTAGAACAATACCAATAATTATTGCACTTATAAAAGTAACTCTTTTCGCACTTTTTAATAGTAATTTACTATGTCTTCTTACAAATAAATCATTGAAGTAAGCAAAACCTTTTTTCTTACTCTTTATTTCTTGATCAATAGTAATTTGATTTAATACCGTAGCTTTAGTAACTTCATTCGTATTTAGGGCATTCATGTTGGTATTGGTTAAAACTTGTTTGTACATTTCACGGTAGTTTTGAAAATTTAATATGTATTTAATTGCAAAGATACTGATTATAATCATGATAAGCATTAAACTTATTAATATAAAAGATGGAATTACTATTTTTAGGGCTGGTAAGCCATAAGCGATTAATAAAAATAATATGACGAGAATCCAAAGATGTTTTGATAGATTATTTTCATTAATTACTATACCTTTTTTATTATATAAAGAAAGATGATAAGCTGTAACGGTTATTTTGGTGGCAGCGACAAATATTGGAAGAAGTAAACAAATCCAGATATTTACTTGAGATAATTTACCAAAGATAATGGTAAAAGGTAAAAAACCAATAATTACTTTTAAAATGGCATAAAAATAGTTGCTTAATGAATAAGTTTTGGCGTCCATTCTCATGATAAACATGGCATAATATTTATCTTTAGTTGGATTAAACATATAGGTGTTCATGAATGCACCAATAATTGTTAAACAGACAAAAATATGTAAAAAAGTATTTGCACTATTTGTTTGATAAATTGTCATGATACTAAAAATCATTAAGAAAATATATAATAATTTTCCAAGAAATATATTTATTATTTCTAATAATATACTAATAATATTACCAATTATTTTTAATACTTTACTTTTATATAATTTATCTTTTAGTAATTTTCTAATTCCTGGTATGCTTTTTAGGGCATAAATAATTGTATTTACTTTGTAAGCATTACGAAGTCGAAAAGATAATATAAATGAACGAATCATATTATTCTACCTCTTTTAATAATTCAATAATTTTATTTTTTCTTTCTTCCCCTTTTAAGTTTCCATCAACTAAACTTAGGCTACCACCTTTTAATATTACAATTTCATCACATAAACTTAAGGCTAAATCCATGATATGAGTAGAAAAAATAATAATATGATCTTTTTTAATACTTCTTAGCAACTCTTTCATTTCTTCAGCAACAATAACATCTAAACTAGTTAAAGGTTCATCTAATAATAATATATTGGGATTAGCAATAATATTAATTAACATTTGCATTTTATTTTTCATTCCATGAGAATAATCTTTTAATAATTTATCTCGATCTTCTTTTGCAATTTTCATAAAATCAAAATATTCATCTATTGATTTTTCATCTGTTATTTTTCCTTCATTAATTTCTAGAAAGAATTTCAAAAATTCTCTTGCGGTTAAAAACTCTGGAACAGTAGGTGTAGATAAAACATAACCAATATCATCTATAGTAAGGGTCCTCTTTCTATCATTTTCTACCATATTAAACTTTCCTTCATCCGGTTTAATATCATCGTTTAAGCAATTAAAAAACGTTGTTTTTCCAGCTCCATTTCTCCCTAATAAACCATAAATTTTACCGGAAGAAAAAGTAAAATTAATATCTTTTAATACTTCTTTATTTCCAAAATTTTTCTTTAAATTTAACACTTCTAATTTCATATAAAAATCTCCTTCATCATCATATCAAAAAACTAGTAATTATACAACTACTAGTTATCTTTTTTGAGTACTATTTTGATAAGATGCTAAACTTGAGGAAATAGTTATTTCTTCATCTAAATATTTTTCTTTTATGTAAGTTAAAATAAATTCTAATGCTTCTGTTGATAATAAGTTATCTACTAAAGGATTTATTCTTAAATCACTGCCTAATTTAATTAATAAAGATAAACTACTAAATTTAGGTAAACTTTCCTCTGGATTTATTTGAAAAACTTCTAATATTTGGGTTAATTCATCTTGGGTTATCGTAGATAATTCTATTACTTTTGTTAATTTTTGCTCTAATAAATATTTTAGGGTTTTTATTTTATTGTTTGATTTGTTTATTTCTTGTTGTATTCCTTTTAAAATTTGTTTTAAATTTTGAGTAATTAGTTTGGTATATTCAAAATAGTTAATATGATCTAGACAACTATCCATATTAATGTAATCTACTTGATTTATAAAACTAGCTCGTAAAATATCATAGTAGTATTTTACTAAACCATTTACATCATATTCATTTTCTTTAATTAGTGCTTTTAATAATTCTAGTTCTTTAAATATATCTAACATAATCCTCACCCTGATAGACTTATTATAAGGGATTTTTATTTTAATAGCAAGAAAAATAAGTTAAAACTAATAAGACATCAACTATCATCATTGTAAAAAACAATATGGATAGTTAATGTCTGTACACAATTTTTACCTATTTTTGATTTATTTTAAATGATCTAAAATAGCTCTTTCTATTCCCTTTAAAGGAAGATTAGCGCATACTTTTCTGTTTCCTTGCTTGCTAATACTATCATATACTACAGCATCTTTCAATAATTCTTTGTTATATTCTTCTCCATTTGTCATTTGATAAAATTCATGAATATAATCTAATGCTTCATTTGCATTTTTACCTATTAAATTTTTAATCATAATCGATGTTGAGGATATTGATACTGCACATGCTTCACCTGAAAAAGTGATATCTTCAATAATATTTTTATTCCATTTAATATATAAATCAATATTATCAATACAAGATTCGTTGCGAGTATTATATTTTTGATAGTCTTCATGGGGTAAATCTCTGTTTTTGGGGTGTAAATAATTTTCCATTATTATGTTTCTTATTTCTTCATTATTCATTTATATCATCTCTTTTACTATTTTATCATAATCACTTAATAATTCAATTAAATTATCTATTTCTTCATAAGTATTATAAAAATACAAGCTTATTCTTACGGTATTATTTACCCCGACACTGGATTTTAAAATTTTTGCACAGTGATTTCCTGCCCTTACACATATATTATATTTATTTAAATAGTAAGCTACATCTTGGCTAAAAATACCAGATACATTAAAAGTTACAATACCACTGTCACTTTCTAAATTGATTAAATCAATATGTTTGATAGGAATTAATTTATCAATTAAATATTTTCTTAAATTAAGTTCACGTTTATGAATGTTTTCTAAGCCAATTTTGTTTAAATATCTAATCGTCTCACCAAAGCCTATTACTCCAGCAATATTTCTTGTTCCTGCTTCTAATCTAGAAGGAAGACTTTTTAAATATACTTCATCGGGATTATCAAAAGATTCATTCATTCCTCCCCCTAATGTAATTGGTTCTAAATGCTCTAATAATTCTTTTTTTCCGTATAAAACTCCTACTCCTGTTGGTCCACACATTTTATGAGCAGAGAAAGCTAAGAAGTCTACATCTAAATCTTTTACATCTACTTTAAGATGAGGAACCATTTGAGCACCATCTAAGACAACAAATATATTTTGTTCATGGGCTAATTTACTGATTTCTTTAATGGGTCTGATGTCTCCAATTACATTGGTTATTCCTGCTAGACTAATTACTTTCGTATTAGGTGTAATTGCTTTTTTTACATTATCAATAGTAACATAATAGTTACTATCTAGAGGAATATAACTAATTTTAATTCCTATTTTTTTAGCTAAGCGAAACCATGGTAAAACATTTGATGCATGTTCACTGGTTGTTAGCAATACTTCATCTCCAGCTTCTAAATAGTTGGCAAAAAAGCCATCAACGATCATGTTTAATGATTCAGTTGTCCCACTAGTAAAGACAATTTCTTCTAAGTATTCAGCATGAATAAAATCTTTAACTAATTGTCTTGTCTCTTCATACTCTTTATCAACTTTATAAGAAAGATCATAATCTCCTCGGTGAGCATTAGCAGGATAATTCGTGTAATAATCATTCATTTTATCTATTACACACTTAGGTTTTAAGCTAGTTGCTCCATTATCGAAATATATGATTTCTTCTTGTAAAAGTGGAAAATCTTCTCTATTCATTCTATCACCTCCATTTTTACCTATTTTAGTTTATGAAAAAAAGGTGGATATACTTATAATAAACGCCTTTTTTCCTAATTAAAATTAATTTTTCTGCTTCTTGTATATAATGCTTCTACTTCTTTATTTAAATCAATTCCTTCTTGACTTTGATAATTGATTATTTTAATCTCGTTTTCTCCCTTTTTATTTCCTTCAATTCTAAGTAGTAAACCATTTTTTAAAGAACTTAATTTATATTTTTCAATATATCCTTCTTTAATTTGTAGTTCATCTAATAATATGATGTTTGCTCCAACTATCTTTTTTATAGCAATTTCCGTATACATGCTATGTTCAAAGTCGGTTTGTCCAGGAAAGAAACGCTCCATATAAACTTTTTTTAATTCTGCTATGGATGTAGATTCATTTAAATAGTTAAAATAATGAATATCTAAAAAGTAATTTATATCATAAGGAATGTTTAATTCTAATATTGTATCGCCCCTTTTTATTTCGATGATGACATGATGGGAAGCTATACTTTGTTTTATGGCATTTGATCCATCTATTTCTTTATAAGATAATACTTCTACATAAGATTGGTTTTTATTCCAACTTATATTTAGTACATATTCTTGATTATCTATTTTCAAAATTAAATTATCTTTGATTATCGTTAAAGTTATCCACTTATTATTTGCCTTAATTCTAAATTCAGGATTTTCTTTCTGTCTTGTGCTTTCAATAAATAAATTAGCTGCAGGTAAAAGCTGGTGAAGAAATTTACTTACAATAGTTAATGTATGATAATAACATCTAATTAACTCTTGATCTTCACTATTATATAGAAAAGAAGCTTGTAATTCATTATTAAACGTATAATTTTTATTCATAACTCACCTAAAAAAATATGTTACTTTTCTTGTAACATATTCAATAAATCAATTTTAAACTTGTCTTTAGAAGCATTAGCTTTTGATATCATTATTCCTTTATATGTTGCAAGTTCACTCATATGACCTTCTAACAAAATTTCGGTAGGTGTAATTGTTTCAAGCATTACTGTTCCTTCTTTTAAATATACAGTATAATATAGCTTTACTTCACCATGAACTGCAGAGAACATTTTGTCACTTGGTAATTTAAGTTCATACTTTTCAGTATGTTCTTTTTTATTCGTACTAATTAATTCACCTACAAATTCTCCATTTCTTAAAGATGGATAATAATCAAAGTTTAACTTTTTGAAAGCTAACATGTTGTATTTTTTTAATGCTCTTTCTAGTTTTTTAAATTCATTTTCATTAATATAATCTAAAACATAACCTTTCATTTTTAAAACCCCCTATTTGAATTACGTGTTAATTATAGCATATTTTTATTTTTTTGTCAAATCGGCGTAAAAATTGTCATTTTGCTATTGATTTTTGTTGGTTTTTAACTTTATGATAGTCAACCCGGGATTCCATATGTCTAAGCGATATGAATCTACATCTTTATTCTTTCTTAATAGTTCATGTACACGGTTTCTAAGTATATTGGAACTTCTACCATGAATTATTCCTACATATGTATTTCCTAATTTCACATTATCTTTAATAAAATCATTTAAGAAAAAGACAACCGTGTCTGTTGTTTCACCATGAACATTTAATACTGGTGAAGAACTATTGAACATTTCCATTGTTATCATTATTTGGCGTGATTACTGGAATAGTTGCGCCACCTACGGTAAATGTAGCATCTAAGCCAGAAGTGGTTGCTCCTGTTGGTGGAATTACAATTTTGCTAGCATCTGGTATATCTGGTAACTCCTCTTCTCCTGTAACTGGTTTTTTTTCTTCTACTGGTGGAGCTTCTACAATATTGAATTTTTGATTATAATAGTTAATTACTTCTTTTAAGTTTGGTATTGATGGTCTTCCTCCCATTTTACCTACAGATAATCCAGCGGTAATATTTGCATAAGTTATTGCTTTTTCTAAATCAAAATTATTTGCTATGCAATAAACAAAAGCTCCATGGAAAATATCACCTGCACAACTTGGATCAACAACTTTTGTTTTTATGCCCGGCATTATTTTGATCTCTCCATTATAACTATACATTGCTCCCATATTTTCTAAAGTTACAATAATATTGTTATTTGGATAACGATCTTTTAGTTTTTTGTATACTTGAACTAATGTAGATGAATTGTTGTAATCTATTTTTAGACTGCTAACTGCTTCAGCAAATCCTTTGGAACAAACAATATAATTTACATATTTACATAATTCTAATAAGTCTCGATCTACTCTTCCGGCATCTAAAACGCTAATTGCTTTAGGAAATTTATTTAATGCATTAATTGTAGCACTATATTCTTTTCCGTCTGTAAAAATTACATCTGGTTTAATTGTATATTCATATTTTTTTAAGGTAGGTTGTGTAGCGCTTACAATATCAAAACGAGTACGACTTCCATTCTTTTTGTTTACCAAAATAACTGATACAGGAGTACCTATTTCGTAAGTATTTTCCATTAAATCAGTTTTAACCATTACTTGCTCTAATTCTTTACGAATTTTGGTACCATAATCATCTGAACCTACTACACCAGCAAAATATGAAGTTTCTCCCCATTTTCCTAGTAAGTAAGCAACATTTGCAGCTTGTCCTCCACCTGATTCAATTTTTTCACTTAATAAATATTTTGTTCCTTCAACTGGATATTCTTCTACCGGACAGGTAATGTCAAAACTAGTCCTTCCAATGCTTAGTATCGTCATCTATCCACCTCTTCTATATTATTAATCATATCATATTTTGAGTGAAAAATAAAGACTATTCTAATATAGCCTTTATTCTTCTTACTCCTGCACTGCTTGCTTCTTCTTTCATAATTTTAAAATGGCCTAAAACATTCGTGTGTTCCACATGTGGTCCTCCACATATTTCTTTGGATACATTACCAATATTATACACATTAACAATATCAGCATATTTTTCAATAAACATGGCTTCTGCTCCACTTTTAATGGCTTCTTCTTTCGTCATTGTTTCCATTACTACTGGTAAATCTTCATTAATCCATGTATTGACTAAATCTTCAACTTTTCTTTTTTCTTCATCTGTTAATTTGTGATCACAAGAAAAATCAAAACGCATTCTCTCTTCATTAATGTTACTTCCTTTTTGATGAACATCAGCTCCAATTACCACTTTTAAGGCAGCATTAAGTAAGTGAGTTGCGGTATGGTATTTGGTTTCAATTTCACTATGTCCCATTAATCCACCTTTAAATTTGCCTTTTGAGGCAGTACGGGATAATTCTTGATGAGCCATAAACTTTTCTTGGAACCCCTTAGTATCTACTTCTAAATTATGCTCACGAGCTAGTTCTTCTGTAAGCTCTATTGGAAAACCATAAGTATCATAAAGTTTAAAGGCATGATCTTTATCAATTGTGTTTCCTTCTAAATGATTTAATAATTTATCAAATTCTTTTAAGCCTTTTTCTAAAGTACGATTAAATTTGATACTTTCATTTTTTAATACTTCTAATACTACTTCTTTATTTTCTTTAATTTCTTTATAATAATTTTCGTATTTTTTGATTACTTCTAAAGCTATAGGTTCCATCCAGTTTGTATTTGTATCTATTCCTAATTTTTTGGCATGTCTTATTGCTCTTCTAATTAATCTTCTTAAAATATAGCCTTGATCAGTATTACTTGGCTTAATTCCAACAGGATCAGCACTAATAAATACGCTTGTACGAATATGATCTGCTATAATACGCATACTAACTTCATTATCTTGATAAGATTTGCCACTAATTGTTTCTAGAGCAGCAATGATTTCTTTCCATATAGATGAAGCATAATTATCATCTACTCCTTCTAATATGGCTACTACTCGTTCAAGTCCCATTCCTGTATCTACATTTTTTTGGGCTAATTCGGTAATTTTTCCCGTTTCGTCTTTATTAAATTCCATGAAAACATTATTCCAAATTTCTACCCAACGATCATCATTAGGATCAAATACTTTAGGAATTTCATCTTCACTTCTAAAATAAAAGATTTCTGTATCGCCACCACATGGACCTGATGTGCCCGCTATCCAAAAGTTATCCTCTATTCCTAAATATGCAATTCGCTCTTTGGGAATTCCTAAACTCATCCAAATACTTGCGGATACTTCATCTCGAGGAATATCTTCATTTCCTTCAAATACCGTAATGGCTAATTTTTCTATAGGAATATTTAATACTTTTGTTAAAAATTCAAAACTATAATGAATGCTTTCTTCTTTAAAATAGTCTCCTAAACTCCAGTTGCCTAACATTTCAAAGAAAGTGTGATGGGTTTTATCACCAATTTCATCTAAATCCGTTAACCGTACACATTTTTGAGCATCGCATAATCTTTTTCCTTTAGGATGTGGTTCACCTAATAAGTAAGGTATTAATGGTTGCATTCCTGCAGTATTAAATAGTACTGTTGGATCATTTTCTGGTATTAATGGTGCACTTGGTATTTCTACATGACCATGTTCAACAAAATACTTAATAAATTCATCTTTTAAATTCATTCTTTCTCCCCCTCAATGAACTCTATTACGCGATCATCTAATATTTCTATATTATCATTAACTATCGTAATATCAAAATTACTATAATTTTCTAAGGCTGTTTCTGTTACATGCATTTGCTCTTCTAGCGATAGTTTACTAGGCTCAAATTGATTTACGACATACATAGAATAAACGTTGTTAAATGTTTTTTTCAGTTCATCTATTTCAATTGGTAAACGTACATCACTAATAATTACTACATCATAATATAAATTATAAACTTTAATATCTTCGATCATGCGATTAACAAAAAATAGTGGCATATCCATATTTTCTCTTATCGTTACCCCTAAATCTTGTAAAAATTTACGAGGTTTTGGTTCATTACCATCCCATTCAATAATTTCTTGGGCATACATTTTTAAATATTTGCTAAATTCAGTAATAATAGGCTTTTTCCCTAAGGATAAATAGTATTCTTTAATGATTTTAGCTACTTCCCCTTTTCCTGAGCCTGATTTTCCTGCTACTAAATATATTTTCATAATCTCACCACACAATAGTATAATTATATCATCTTTTTTTTTAAATGAAAAGATTAGTTTGACAATTCTAACCAATATATGTTAAAATTAGAGTCACTTGGAAGAGGTTGCGATTTTTAAGAGTAATTATTTAGTTATTCAGATTATTGCTAAATAATGAAAGGAAAAATTGCCGAAGTTAAGAAAGTATATCTGATGCCTTTCTTTTCTGGTGAATTATAAAATATATAATTCACTGTCGTATCTAAAGATACGGAGCGCTTATCAAGATAAATGGATTTTTTCCATGGTTTTTGCGTTCTCAAGTTAAAGCCATGGTTTTTTTATACCTTGGATTATAAGGAGAGATAATGATGAAAGAGAAGTTTTTTAGAAGATGTATGAACAGCTATCAACTATTTACTTATGAATGTGAGCGAGTAAGTGCAAGGTATGATGATGTAAAATTTTGTGTGCTTCAATGTGAGTCAAAATTTCAAAATATGGATCATTTAGCAGAAGTTATTATGGATATTAGTGAATTTTATAATGAAAATTGGTTGGGTAATGCTGATTATATCCATATTCCTGATGCTAAAACGGTATGGGAAAATTACTTGAAGTACCCTATTATTATGGCTTATCGGGAAGATGGTGATGAGATAGAGATTTTGGGAGTAACTACAATTAAGTTTTTTCAAAATACTCATGGCCAAGTTAATCCTTATTACCCTATTCCGGATAAGAAATATTTTGAGGTTACTGGTATTTTAGCTAAACAAAATAGCGGGATTAAAAATATTGGTAAACATATTTATGAAATTGTTTTAGAAGCACTTAAAAAATATAAGCTTATTTTGCCAGATTTTGATGTTATCTTTGTGGCTGATTGTAGGAATTATATGAGTATTAATGGTGCTAAGGGTGGAGCTAAATATTTAAGGGATAGTATTGAAGAGAAAATATTTGGTAATATTATTGGCTTTTATACTTTGAAAAATCAAGATGAACTTGTAGAGGCTCCTACATTTGTGGCTAAGTTTTGCTTTGATGAAAATTATGTTCAAAGTGAGGAAATTACTTTTGATTTTCAAAATTCTCCGCATTTATTTCAGGGGTTATTGGAAAATTTGATAGCTAATTTAAGTAGTAAGGGAATTGGTCCGGGAATAAAGAATTATGATGGTAATGATGTTGTTACTTATTATGAACTTGAAAATCAAAGTATTAATTTGGACAATGTTACCATAATACCTAATGGAACTGAACTTGGAAATGATAGAATTCCTTGGCCTACTAGAAAGAGAGTAAGAAATCATGAATAATACTATTCGCTTTTTTAAAGAAATTGCTTCTATTCCTAGGGAATCAGGAAATGAAGAAGGTATCGCTAATTATTTAGTTCAGTTTGCTAAAGCTAGAAATTTATCTTATGTTAAAGATCAATACAATAATGTGCTAATTAAAAAAGAAAATAATGATTTACCTTGTTTAATTTTACAAGCACATACTGATATGGTCTGTGTTAGTGATGATGAGCAGTTTGATTTTGCTAAAGAGCCAATTGAAGTTTTAGAAAAAGATGGCTATTTGTATGCTAATCATACTACACTTGGAGCGGATAATGGAATTGGGGTTGCTCAAATTCTTAATCTTTTAGATAGTGATATTCCTTGTAATATTGAAGCTGTTTTTACTACTAGTGAAGAGACTACTATGGTTGGTGCAATAAACTTTGATACTAATCTTTTAACAGGAAAATATTTATTAAACTTAGATGGGTTTGATGAAAATACTATTTTAACTGAATCTGCTGCATATTATGATTTAGTAATGAAAAAAATAGATTTGACAAGAAAAAAGTCTACTAAAAAATATGCTTATGCTATTTCTTTAACTGGTTTATTTGGTGGACATTCTGGTTATGATCTATTAAAAAATAGAGGTAATGCAATTTTGCTCATTGCTCAATTTTTAAAGACTTTAGATGGAGATTTAGCTAGTATTACTTCGGGAACAAAAAATAATGTCTTCCCTTCTAGTGCTAAAGCGATAATTTGGACAGATATTGAACATATTCAAAATTATATAGAAGAATTTTTAAGTAAGTATCATGAGTTATATCCATCTCTTACTCTTAATTATGAACTTATCAACCATGATGGGGAATGTTTTCTTGATACAGATGAATTTTTAGATTTTTTAGCTTGTTTTCCTAGTAGAGCACTCCATTATAACCTAAATCATCTAGTTACTACTTCTATTAATTTAGGAGTAATTCAAGATGGCTATTTAGAAATTGGGCTTAGAAGTTCACGGAAAGAAGAAGCAAGTAAGGCTTTACTTGATTTAGAAGAATATGCAAAAGAATATGGTTTTGTTCTTAAAGAAGAAGGATATCAACCGGGATTTTATTCTGATGCTAATTGTCAAATGATTCAGTTATTACAAGATACTTGTTCATATTCTACACCTCCAGAAGTTACATTGGCACATATAACTGTAGAGGTTGGTTTCTTTCAAGAGAAAATTCCTGATTTGCAAGTAGCAATAATTTCTCCTAAAATATTGAATGCTCATTCAACTAAAGAGTGTGTTGAACTTCATTCTGTAGAATTGGTAGATCAATGGTTAATTCGCTTTATAGAAGAATTTAATCAAACATTTAATTAATACTAGCTTCGGCTAGTTTTTTTCACCAAAAAAATAGAACTAATTTACTCAGTTCTATTTTAAATTACTTAATAATTCATCTTTTTTCATGCTAGAATAGCCTTTAATTCCTTGCTCTTTAGCAATAGCTTTAAGTTCAGTTAAAGTCATTTTGCTGTAATCTTTTTCTTCTTTTCCTTCGGCTTTAACTTCTTTTTTTGGCTCTTCTGTTTTTGTAGTTTTAACTTGTACTTTACCATTTAATGCATCTTTAGAAATCTTAACTAATTCAGCAAAAGATGCAGGATTATCAATTGCCATTTCACTTAACATTTTACGATTAATTTCAATACCAGCTTTTGATAAACCATTCATAAATTTAGAATAACTAATTTCGTTTTCACGACAAGCAGCATTAATTCTTGTAATCCATAATTTTCTAAAATTACGTTTATTTGCTTTTCTATCTCTAAAAGCATATACACCACTATGGAAAACTTGCTCTTGTGCTGTTTTATATAATCTATGTTTGCTTCCAAAATATCCTTTTGCTTCTTTTAATACTTTTCTTCTTCTTGTTTTAGAAACAGTTCCACCTTTAACTCTTGTCATTTTCTAACCTCCTTAGATCACAGATTTTAATCTGCTAGCCTCTCCACTTGCTAAAACGCCTTTATTTCTTCTTTGACGTACTTGTTTTGCTGAATCTTTGTTTGTCTTATGATTTCCATTAGACTTTTTGTAAGTTAAAGTACCATTTTTCTTCTTTTTTAAAACTTTACTACTTGCTTTATGTGTTTTTTGTTTGCACTTTGCCATAATAAATCCTCCTACTATTTTTTGGGTGCTAAAAGCATAAACATTTGTCTACCATCTAGTTTTGGTTGAGCTTCTATACTAGAAACATCACTTAAACTGTCGGCAAATCTTAGTAAAACTTCTTTACCTAATTCAGGTCTAGCCATTTGGCGTCCTTTGAAACGAATAAAAGCCTTAATTCGATGTCCCTTTACTAAATAATCTTTGGCATTACGAACACGAGTTTCGAAATCATGAATATCGATCGTTGTAGATAAACGATATTCTTTCATCTCTTTGTTTGTTTCTCTTTGTTTTTTTTGGGCTTCTTTTAGTTTCTTTTGACGTTCATAACGATATTTGTTGTAGTCCATAATTTTTCCTACTGCCATTTTACCATTATCGTTCATTAAAACTAAATCTAGTCCTGCATACCTTGATAAAGTTAGAGCATCATCTAATTTTTTTACTCCCATTTGTTCACCATTAGGGCCAATTACCATTAGTTCTTCTACTTTGATTTGTTCATTAATTGGTAACTCTTTATTCACACTTGCTATACTTACGCACCTCCAAAAATTCTAAAAAGGTAGAATAATTACTATTCCACCTTTAAAAACACATTAATAAAATTATTATTATGGCTTTTTACCTATGAACACTAATTCATCAGGTGGAATAAAATTCTCTTTCCTTTTTCAATTTCTATAATATTATATCCTTATTATATGCCTTTGTCAAGAAAAAAATAATTTAATTTTCTTCCTTTTTTCTTACTCTTACTAATCCTTTGCCAATTATTTCTTTGTCATTAGCTACTTTTTGAGCATTTCTTCTATGTTGTTCTTCGATTTCACTTATCATGCTTTTATATTGTCTAACATACTTTTCGTTTGCAAATGTAAGAACTACTTTACTCTTTTTTAATAGTTTTTTGTATTCTTTTTTTGTCATACCAGGATATGGTGTTGTCTTCTTTTTCATTTTTTTCCTTTCTTAACCAAAAAAAGACTAACTTAGTCTTTCCTTAACCATCTTGCTTACTTGAGACATATCAGCATTTGTGATTTTGGCATTTAATTCTTTCATCACCATACCCATTTCTTTCATACTGGTTGGTTTTAATTCATTAAATACTTCATCAATTACTTTTGATATTTCTTCCATAGTCATTTCTTCAGGTAAATAAGCATTTAAAATTTCAATTTCTTGTTCTAATTTTGCTACTTCTTCAGTTTTATTATATTTTTTGAATTCTTCTATTGAATCTTTTCTTGTTTTCACTTGCTTTTTGATCACACTCATTACTTCATCATCATTTAATTCGTGTTTTTTGCTAATAGAGTCTAATTGTAAAGCACTTTTTAACATTCTTAAAACTGATAATTTAAATTTGTCGCCACTTTTCATAGCTTCTTTTAAATCATTTGCAACTTTTTCGTTCATATAATCACCTTAATAATTTCTATGCTTTCTAGCATTTTTAATTTGTTCTTTTTTCTCATTTCTTCTACGAACGCCTGGTTTTTCATAATGCTTTCTTTTCTTTAACTCTGAAGGGACACCGCTGCGGGCAACTTTAGTTTTAAATTTCTTTAATGCACCATCAACATCTCCATTTTTAACTACAACTTTTGTCATTTACAAATCCCTCCCTTCATTTACTAATCATGATTATATCACCAAAGTTTGTGTTAAGCAAGGTTTTTAGGTATTAAATCTCATTATTTTCACTATTTTCTTCTGGTATTTCTTCTTTAATTTCTAAGTTTTGTTCTTTTAATTCTTCTTTAATATCATTTTTTAATAAATTTAAAAAATGACTTTTGTAATTATTAACTAATAAAACCGTTAACATCATTAAAATAAAGATTAAAAATAAAGAATATACCATGTACATAGCAGCAAAACCTTTCTTATTCATATAACCACCATCATAAGTTAATTATAACAAAAAAGGGTTCATTTTTAAACCCTTTTCCTTGAATTAATTTATCAGACGACGAAGAGATGAGCCGATCATTTTTCCAATATCAATTGCTAGATCAAGCAGTCTTGCAAAAGCATTAATTAATGTTCCATTAATTGCTCCACCTGCGACTAAAATTAGATCATTATCTTTTAACTTCATCTTATCCCTCCTTCGGATAAAAATAACCGTAAATAACTGAGGCAATAAAGGTAATAGCTATGGCTATGCCACCCAATATTGCTGAGGCTGATATGCCACCATTTACTTTTGCTAGTTCTAATTCATTTAATTGTTTCATCTTAACCTCTCAAATTCTTTAAAGAAAATATAGCTTTAGCTAGAGATATTACACTGACTACAATATTAGTAATCACACTAAATAATCCTCCCCCACTATAGCTTAATAATTCTTCACTTTCCATTCTTTGCATAAAATTCCTCCTCTAAAACATTTTTTCTTTGATTTTTACTATTAATCTTTGTTTATTGTAATAAAAATTTAAATCTACAATTTCATTATTTGTTAAGTCTTCTTCAGTAGATAGTGTTAACTCAAAGTAAGTTTGATAGTTTTCTTCATCTACTATTAGCTCTTTACTAATTATTGTATAATCTAAATATTTATTATTTAGAGCGATTTGTTCAAAATTAAAGTTGGAAGGTAGGAGTGTTTTAATTGTACATGTATTTTGACAATTGACTATTCCTTTAGTTTGATAGTGATCATATATTTCTTTTGTACTAATATAAATTATTAGATATAATAAAATAAAGAATATTAAAATTACTACCGTAAATCCCATCTTTGGCTTCATTCTTAAAAATGCAGTTTTATTATTAAATAAATCTAACATGTCCCTCCTAATCGAATAATTTTAGTAAATTTATCATCTACATTTTTATGAGTAACATAAATTAATGTATTATTTTGAAAATGAACAAATATATCATCTAAAATCTCTTTTTCTAAATCAACATTTACTTCACTTAATGCTTCATCTAATATTATAATTTTAGCCTTTTTAAGCAATGCTCTTGCTAGGATAATTCTTTGCTTTTCTCCTCCACTTAGATTATTTAGCGAAGCATTAATTACAGTATTATAACGATTCGGTCTTTTATTTACAATATCTTCTAGCTTACAAATTTCACATACTTTAGTAAATTCTTCATCTAAAATATTTCTAAAACAAATAATATTTTCACGAATTGTTCCAGTAAAAAGTTTTTCGTTTTGGCCTACATACAGGATGTTTTCTCTAATCGCTTTTAAACTATAATCATATTCACTCGTATTATTTAATTCTATATTTCCAGAATAAGGCCCTAAACTTCGATATATAAGTTTACAAATGGTACTTTTACCACTTCCCGATGGACCACTTAATAAAACCTTGTCATTACTTTCTATCTTGAAGTTTACTTTATTTATAATTTTGGTAAATAAATCGTAAGAATACGTTAGATCTTTTGCTTCTATAGAACTATCTAATATCTGATTTAATCCACCTTGATCTTTTTCTATCTCAGTTGCTAAAAATTCGCTTAATTTACTAAAAGAGGCTTGCAAATAATTATATTTTGGTATTAAATCAACTAATTCCTTGGCTGGATTAAATAAGTATAGAATAATACTATTAAAAGTGACCAAGCTTAATATTTCCAACTCTCCTTGATAAATCAAATAAATTCCTAACGTTGTTACCATAAATAAACCAATTTCATTAATAAAGTTTTTAATCAATTCAATGATATTTAGCATACTTAAGAAGGAAAAATTACTTTTTAACATGAGTATTAATTTGTTTTCTATTCGGTAAATAAATTCACGAACCAAATTCAAATTTTTAATACTAAAGTTCATGTCTACATTTTCAATTAACGTACTGTTAAATTCCGTAGTTACTTCAATGTTTTCTTTGATTTTGTGATATATTGTTTTACTAAAGATGAGACCTATTATTACATATAGCATAATTACTAAACAAAGAGATAAAAATAATTTGCTATTAATTAAGAATAGTGTAATAATCGCTCCAATAATCAAAATCATATTCAGGATGAATGTTGTAAATATTTCTGAGAATAAATTTTTAGTATTACTTAATTCATCAATTCTAGTTACTATTTCTCCTGTTGTACGATTTTGAATAAATTTTAAAGGGAGTTTAAATATGTGTTCTAAAAACATAGAAAATAGTTCGGTGTCTAAATTTTTATTGAGATAATTGAGGTAATAGGTTTTGATATAATTCATGATTATCTTGAAAAGAAGTATAATAAAAAAGAGTATGATAATAAATTTTAAGAATGCAGTGTCTTGTCCTTTTTGGATACTGGAAATAGCAACTTGAAAATAAAAACTTCCTAATATAGTCATTAACATTAATCCTAAATTAGTCATTAGAATTTTTATAAATAAATTCTTGTCTTTAATTAGTAATTTTCCATATAAACCAACAATAGATAATTCTTTGGTGTATCTTAATATGTTGCTACTAGGAGTAGATAATATTAAAATATTATCCCATATTGTTTCAAATTCTTTTAAGGTGAATTTTACTTTCCCTTTAGCAGGATCCATTAAATAGACATATTTATTAGTTATTTTATAGATTACTACAAAATGTTGTAGGCCATTTTTTAATACTACATGAGCTATTGCTGGTAAATAAATGTTTTCATCTAAGATGTCTTCTGTTTTTACTCCTATTGCATCAAATCCATAGTTACATAATGCTTTTACTAAATGAAAAGCTGTAGTACCATTTATACCCGTACAAGTGTCATCCCTTATTTTTTCTAAAGGAACATATCCTCCATAGTATTTTAATATTGAGGCAATACAACAAGCACCACAGTCTTTTAAATCTCGTTGTTTTACTACTTCTATTTTAGGCACATATTTTCCCTCCCTTCACTACTATTTATTACCCTAATTCCCTTTATTTCCTTTATTTTTGAGCATTATGGGCACAAATTTTAAAGGTAATTACACGGTTCGACAAATTTCGCGAGAATCATCCGTTATACTATACCACCCGAAAGGAGGAAAATTATGCAAAATGGATTATTGATATCTAAAATGAGAACAGAAAGAAAACTAACACAAAAAGATATCGCTCGCTATTTAAATGTTACTCTAACTGTTTATAAATTGTATGAAGCTAATATTAGACCAATGAAGATTCAAGAATTAAATCGATTAAGTAATTATTTTAAAGTGTCTTTGAATGCCCTTTTGGGGTTAAGCAATAATATTGATGAATTTACACCTTTTGAACTTGATTATAAATATTTAAAATTTAGTTTGCGTTATGTTAGAAGAATACACCGAGTAACACAAAAACAATTAGCTAAAGAATTTAATGTTTCTATTCCTACTATTGCTTATTATGAAAAACATCCAGAAGTTTTAAAAGCTGATTATTTAAAACTATTTGCTGAGAAATTTCATGTATCTGTTGATTATATATGTGGAAAAACATTAAAAAAAGAAGTACTCTAATCATCTTTGAGTACTTCTTTTAATAATACTTCATCATCTTTAAATAAATTATATTTTTTTACAATAAATTTAAATATTACTTTTAATAAGGCTATACAAGGTGTTGCTATAATCATACCAATTATACCAAAATAGTGAGCAAAAATTAGTAAACCAATCATAATTGTTACAGGATGTAAATGGGTTGTTTTGCTCATTACTACTGGTTGTAAAACATAATTTTCTAGTAATTGAACAACAATACAAACTATTAAAACGGCTATACCTGTAATTGTTCCTTGACTAAATCCTACTATTACAGCAGCAGCACCACCAATATATGGTCCAATATAAGGAATTAAATCTGTTAATCCACAGAATAATCCAAATAATAATGGAGCATTTAAGCCAATGATGGCAAAACCGATCGTATCACAAATAAATACCATGAATGCCACTAAAAGGGTTCCACTAATTGTTTTTCTTACTTCTTTTCCTATATCAGTAATTAATACTTCAATTTCATATTTGTTTTTATTTGGCACTAATTTTAAGAAATGCTTTGATATCGCATCAAAATCAAATAGCATATATAAGCCTATTACTAAACTAATTAAAATCGTTCCTATACCTGAGGCTAGGCTTCCTAAAATACTAATTAATGAGGTTGGTAAAGAATTAGTGAAATTCACTAAAAATCCCCCTACACTATCAAATAAATTATCTCTAAATCCTGTTAGGTCAATACCACTAATAGAAATTTGATTAATGATATCATCAGCAAAATTACTGAATTTGTCTAGTATTGATGGAAGTGTTGCAATCAGTTCATTGATCTGCGTATATAATGTCGGTACTAATATCCTTAAAAAGATATAGATAAAGATTAGGAAAACTACATAAATTAATATACTTCCGACAATTCTAGGAATTCCTTTTTGATTTAACTTTTTTACTAATGGATTAAATAACCATGCTATGACAAAGCCAATAAATAAGGGAGATAAAACTTTAAGGAAAGTGAGCAAAATGTTCCAAACATTTAAATTTTTTAAAATAATTGTACCACATAGAATAATTGCTACTACCATAACGATGTATAGTAAATTTAATATTTTTTTTGTTAAAGATACAACTTCATTAATCTCTTTACTATCAATTTCCTTAAGATTTTTCTTCATATTATACCCTCATTAGTTCTGTTTCTTTTTCCTTAAATATCTCATCTATTTTCTTATTATATTCATTAATTTGCTCTTGTATGTCATTTAAATACATTTTTTCTTCATCTTCTGGTAATTCTAATTTTTTAACCTCGTTATTTGCATCTTGGCGAATATTTCTTAAAGCAACTTTTGCCTCTTCACATACTGCTTTAGCCATTTTAACGTACTCTTTTCTTTTTTCTTCAGTAAGTTCTGGTACTGTTAAAATAATTGTTTCGCCATTATTTACAGGAGTAATTCCTAAATTTGCTTCATTTATTGCTCTTTCTATTTCTTTTAGCGCACTTTTATCAAATGGTTTAATCATTAGACTACGTGCTTCAGGTACAGTAATGTTTGCTAAAGACTGAATTGGCGTAGGTACTCCATAATAACTTGCATTAATTCCATTTAACATTGCTGGATTAGCTCTTCCTGCTCTAATGTTTAATAGTTTAGTTTCTAAACTTTCAATTGTTTTTTTAAATTTTAATTCTGTGTCATCCATATTTTAATATTCCTCCTAAAAAATTGTTTATACTATCATTATACTTAAACTTTAACCTTTTTACAAGTATAATCCATTTATATTACTTCTGTATATTCTAAAAATTGAAGCAAATTTTTTTCTTCTACTTCCCCAGGAAGGCCACCAATAAAAGTATTATTTTTAAATACTAATATTACAGGAGTAAAGTTCATATAATTGGATAATTCTTTATATGTGGAAAGTAGATTTTGATATGATGGTTGTTCATTAATCTTTTCTTCTTTTTCTAAATAATAAACATTTAGTTCATCAATATTTTCTACTTTTTTTAAAACGTTGCTTACTTTTTTAGTTGCTTCCTCTTCTTTTCTTCCTATAAAAATAATCATTTGTTCATTATTTTTAATTTCTTCTTCAAAATGATCAATAGTAATTTCTTTACTATAAGAATCATCAAATAAAATTGGTTCTGTTTCTTTTTCTTCTAAAACTTTCTTTTCTTCTTGATTAAATATCATAGTACTAATCAAATAGATTCCTACTCCTACTACTATAGTTAAAATAAAAACTATCACTAAGCGTCTCATTCTAAATACTCCTTAAACATTGTTTCAAAAGTATTGTATTTTAATCCAGTACGATATTCATTCCAGTAATCTTCTGGTTTCATATTTCCTTTCATAAAAGCAGTTTCATTATCAAATGCAAAAACATTACCATCTTTTACCATAACTAATGTTGGAGCATGAAGATTTTGGGTTCCATCATCTAAAGTAACTAGATAATTGGACAAGCTTAAGACAATACTTTGATAAGTTGCATTTTTATTTTCACGATCAGTGTAAAAATCATAATACAATATTTCTTTTATTCCACTAGCTTTGGCTGCTTCATTTAAGATGTTAGCATAATAGCCACTCCATTCATTACTTGGATAACCCATGAAAATAATAGCATCTTCTTTTAGGGCAGTATATACTTCAACCGCATTTACATATTTAAATACATTATCTTTGCTTACATTTTGATATTCTTGATCAAATCGTTCGTTATCTACTACAACATCTGTTTTAAACTCTCTTGTTCCTACATAAATAAAGCCTACTATAATTAATATAAATAATAGCCCTTGCAATATTCGCTTTACTTTTTTGTTCATTAAACTTCACCACGGTTTTATTATATCATTTCTTTCCTTTAAAATTAAGGCAAATCATTTTTTTATGTTAAATTAGTGTATAGAAAAAGAAACTAAAATTAGTTTCCTTTTACTTGATTCATTACTTCTTCAGCAAAGTTTTCATTTCTTTTTTCCATTCCTTCACCAACTTCATAACGAATCATACTTATAATTTCGCCATTATTTTTTGCAACATAATCTGCTACACTCATATCGCCATCTTTGATAAATGGTTGTTCAGCAAGACAAACTTCTTTGTAATACTTCTTAATTCTTCCTTCAACCATTTTTTCAGCAATATCTGCAGGTTTACCTTCAGACATAGCAAGTTCTTTTTGAATCTTTCTTTCACTTGCTACTACACTTTCAGGAACGTCACTGATAAAGACATAGCTTGGGCGCATAGCTGCAGCTTGCATAGCAACATCTTTAGCAACACTTTCATCTGCACCTTTAAGTACAGTTAAAACAGCAATTTTTCCACCCATGTGTAAGTATGAACCAAATACTTCATCATCACTTTTTTCTATTACTTCAAGTCTTCTTAGTGATAATTTTTCACCTATTTTAGCTGTCTTAGCAATAATTAAATCTTCAATAGTTCCTTCTTGAGTATTTACTTTTAAGGCACTTTCTAAATCTTTGGCATCACTATCTAAAATCGTAGTACCAATTGTATCAATCATGCCAGTAAATTCTTCATTTTTACTAACAAAGTCTGTTTCACTATTTACTTCTAGAATCACAGCTTTGTTTCCTTTAACATAAATGTTTGCAAGACCTTCAGCAGCAATACGTGATTCTTTTTTAGCACTTTTGGCAATACCTTTTTCTCTTAGCCATTCAATACTAGCTTCCATATCGCCATTGCATTCTGCTAAAGCTTTCTTACAGTCCATCATTCCAGCTCCGGTTTTTTCACGAAGCTCTTTTACCATTGCAGCAGTAACTTCCATAATAATTCCTCCTTAACCTTATTTCAATGCACTAATTAAATCATCTTTTTTCATTGTGCTATAGCCTTTAATACCACGTTTTTTGGCTACAGCTTTAAGTTCTGCTAAAGTCATATCTTCTAAGTTCTTATCTGTAGTTTCTTCTTTTTCTTCTACTACTTCAACAACTTCTTCTTTTGGTTCAGCTTTTTTCTCTTCTTTAGCTTTTGCTTCTTCTTCTTTAATTAGTTCATCCATTTTAATTTCTTTATTAGACTTTTTATCTTCTTCAGTTACATAATCAACCATTTCAAGTCCACGTGATTCACAAATTGCATTGTTAAGTACACCTAAAATTACTTTAACACTTCTTACTGCATCATCATTACCTGGAATTACAAAATCAACATCATCAGGATCACAGTTTGTATCAACAATACCAAATACTGGGATTCTTAATTTTCTTGCTTCTCTAATTGCATTTAATTCCTTCTTTGGATCAACAATGATTAAAGCATTTGGTAACTTATTCATTGCACGAATACCACATAAAATTTTATTTAATTTTTCGTATTCTTTTTTAAGTCCGATAACTTCTTTCTTAGGTAAAACATCAAATTTTCCAGACTTTTCCATTTCTTCAATTTCTTCAAGTCTTTTTACTCTTCTTCTAATTGTTCTGAAGTTTGTTAGAGTTCCACCTAACCAACGCTCTGTTACGTAGTAAGAGCTACTTCTTTCTGCTTCTTCTTTTGCTGCTTCTTGGGCTTGTTTCTTTGTTCCAACGAACAAGAAAGTTCCTCCATTATCAGCGATTTTCTTAAGTTCAGCATAAGCTTCCTCAAGTAGTTTAGTAGTTTTTTCAAGATCGATAATATAAATATCATCTCTTGCACCAAAAATGTATTCTTTCATCTTTGGATTCCATCTTTTTGTTTGATGTCCAAAATGAACACCTGCTTCTAATAAATAACTCATAGAAACAACGGCCATAAATTA
>CALVQO010000006.1 GCA_944358145.1 uncultured Bacilli bacterium
AAAACTAGAATCATAAATAATCAGTCTTAAATATTTCTATAAAATCTAAAAGGTATGTTAGTTTTGCTAGCATACCTCTTTTTTATTGCCTTTTTTTATAATAGTCATAAAATAAATCATCAGGTTTTAATTGAAATATATTTGCTATCCTTAAAGGCATTTCATAATACAATCCTCGATTTCCATGCTCTAATTGCCAGTAATAAGCTTTACAAATACCAAGTTTTAACGCCATCTCCTTATAAGTTAAATGATTACTTTCTCTAATATTTTTTAATTTTTCATTTATCATACTGCCTCCGCAACCCCTTAGAGGGGCTATTTTGATTAAATTATAATTATTTTAAAGTATAATGTCAATAATAATTGCGAGGTAAAATATGAAACTAAAAGCTAATGATTATTCACAGAATGATATTATAAAAATAATAAGAGAATGGACAAACTTAACTCAATCTGAATTTGCTAAAAGCATCGGAAAGAGTTATGGATCAGTAAAAAAATATGAGTCTGGTGAAAGAAATTTCACATTTGATACTTTCATGAAAATTTGTAAAGTTCATAATATCAAAATTACAATCGAGAAAGATAAATAATTTGCTTTCTATTTTTTTGAATTATAATTGTTTTTAAATATATCTAGCTTTTTACATATAATCTACAAATGTACATTCATCGATGATTAATTTAGCTTTATCTAAATCAATATCATCAATGCTATCAATATTAGAATCAACTTCATATAATTCTTTGTAATCGCTGTATCGATTATTGCCTTCAACGTTATCTTTTAATTTGATACTATCATAAAACTCACGAGCTTCAAATACATCATCAAATATTTCATTGTTGTCATTTCCGTTAAATACATCTCCGTTGTAAATCCAATTTCCACGTTTTTCACAATTAAATGTTCCACTATGCACATAATATTTTTTCATTTTTATTTCCTCCTTTAATTTTGATACCGAATTTAACAAAAATTCCTTTTTTGTTAAATTAACAGCATTTAATAATTCATCTAATTCTTTTTTTTCTTCTTTTTTTAAATCAACTTTGAACTGTGAATAATGTTCTTTTTTGTAATCATTAATATATTCATTTTGATTAAATTTTGTCATTATAATTTTCCTTTCTTGATTTTTTTTGTTAAATATAATATAATTATCGAGAAAGAGTTAATTCTCTTTCTCGAGTAGGATATTTCCATTTTTGTAAGTCACGGAATATCCTAATTCATAAAGTTGATCAGCTGTCTCTAAAGTTAGATCAACTTTTTTAATTATAATCACTATTTCACTTCCTTTCTACATATTTAGTATATCACATTACGTACACAATGTCAATAATAAATTTATTAAATTTAATTTTCAAACACACTTCAAACACACTTTTATTATTTTTTATTGTATTTTAGTATGTTTTACTGTAATTAAAATGGCTTAAATAAAGGTAATTATAACTCAAAATCATTGTTTATCACTTCCCGTACTGGTCACCATAATTTGTAACTAGCTCGAACTTTGTTCGAGTTTTTTTAAAAAAAGAAAAAAGCTTACTCATTAGCAATAAAGTAAGCATAATATTCATCAAAAGTAATATCGTGTTCATGTAAGTAAGTAGCAACTTCTACTCCAACATATCTCCAGTGCCAAGCTTCTTCAGCAAAACCAGTAAGTTCTTCTGTATCTTCTTGGTATCTTTGAATAAAACCATATTGATAAGCATTATTAATTAACCATTCATGAGCAGGGGAACCCTTAAAATTAGCAGTTGTTGTATGTTCTTTACTAAAAATATCTAAAGATAAACCCGTTTGATGCTCAGAATATCCAGGACGAGCAGCAATACTATCAGCATAAGTAGTCCCATAAGTATTTTTATATCCATCATAAACACTTTGTTGTTCTTCGTAAGTACGATAACTAGAATTAATAATCAAATATATTCCATCATTATTAGCTTGATTCCACATATCGATAAAAGCATCATAGACAACTTTTCTAATTTGATGACCTTCACCATAATAATAGCGATTACTAATATCAACTAAATCAGTTGGGGCATAATCATTATCTAAATGATAATACTTATTAACAAGCATCAAATAATCTTGACTAACATCAGTATCAATATCATGATCATAATAGGCATAATCAGTATTAGTATTTACAATAGCCACAACATTTCTTGCCGTAGTCCCTTCATTTTCTTGATGATAAGAAGTATAACGATCTAAATTATCCTTAATAAAATATTCATCTTGCAAAAGTTCAAGTAAAAATTCGTCTTTTACATTACTGGCAAGTGAAGTAATTTCTTCCTCAGTTAATTGTTCTTCCAGTAAATGAATTTCATCATTGGTATAACCAGCTTCCAATAATTTATATTCATTGGTCTTTTTATATTGAATATCCTGATAAACTTGAATGCCAATAGTAATAGCAAGAATAACAACAACTAACCCACCAATGGCAAACCAGACATTCTTTTTTAATTTTAACTTAGTTTTTTTCAAAAGTATCACCCAATATTATTATAACTAATATTCTTTTATTTGACAAATCTATTTTTTCATTGTAATATGTAATTGTAAAGTATTAAGTAAAGGGTGATATACTTGAAAAATAATAAAGTAGTTCTAAGTTATTGTAAAAATTTCGAAAAAATAATCAATACAGATTTTATGGAAGGGGACAATTTATCTTTACAACTAGTGAAAATTTATAAAGATTACATTTTTAGCATAGATGTAACTAGTGAAGAAGAAGTAGAAAATGCTATTGAAATAGATAAAATTATGGCAAGATATATAGATGACTATTTATTTCGCAAAACATTAAAGCAAGAATTATTAAGGATAAAAGTAAAAAGAACTTGTGGTAATGTAATTAAAACTATTGTTGAAAGTATTATTGAAATATTTCACAAAGTTGAATTTGAACAAACAAGGAAAATTTATATTTCTAAATGGATTTAATAAACACAAACGTGTTTATTTTTCTTAAATGTTTTGTTATAATTAAAAAGGAAAAAATAAGAAAAAGAGTGATAATATGAATTTTTTAAATAAATACAACATTGAAATAAAAAATAAAAAATTATTAAATACAGCATTAACACATAGTAGTTATTCTAATGAACATGGTGGGGCTAACTATGAACGCTTAGAATTTTTAGGAGATGCTGTCTTACAATTAATTACAAGTGAATATTTTTATAAGAAATATGATTTTCAAGAAGGAGAATTATCTAAAATTAGAGCTAGTTTTGTGTGTGAAGAAGCTTTAGCTCAATATGCTAAAGATGTTGGAATAGACAAACATATTAAAGTTGGTAATGGTCAAATAAAAAATATTAACGACACAATTATCGCCGATACATTTGAATCAGTTCTTGGAGCTATTTATTTAGATCAAGGTTTTGAAGTAGCTAAAAAATATGTATTAGAAGTATTAAGCCCTTATGTATTAGAACATCATGTTTTTTTAGGTGACTATAAATCTAGATTACAAGAAATGGTTCAAACAGACAAAAAATCTTTAGAATATCGCTTAATTAGTGAAACAGGCCCTTCACATGATAAGACTTTTGTATTTGAAGTAGTAATTGATGGAATAGTATATGGAAAAGGAACGGGTAAAAGCAAAAAGGAAGCAGAACAACAAGCTGCCTATAACGCTTTAAAAAAGAACCCTAAAGCAAGGTGGAAGTAATGTATTTAAAGAATATTAGAGCATATGGTTTTAAATCATTTGCAGATAAAATAGATTTAGAAATAAAAAAAGGAATTACTGCTATCGTCGGACCAAATGGTTCAGGAAAAAGTAATATTGTTGATGCTGTTCGTTGGGTTTTAGGAGAGCAATCTGTAAAATCATTACGTGGCTCTGATACAATGAGTGATGTAATTTTTTCAGGTTCAAAAACAAGACCAGCCCAAAATCGCGCTTATGTATCTTTAGTTTTTGATAATACTGATCATTATTTAAATAGTGAATTCACAGAAATAGAAGTAAAAAGAGTAATTTACAACACTGGAGAAAACGAATATTTTTTAAATAATAGCAAAGTAAGACTCAAAGATATTACAGATTTATTCTTAGATACAGGAGCAGGAAATGACTCATTCAACATTATTTCCCAAGGTAGTGTAGCAGACATCATTTCCAGCAAACCAGAAGCACGACGTACAATTTTTGAAGATGCTGCCGGTGTATTAAAATACAAAAAAAGAAAAGAAGTCAGTTTAAAAAAATTAGAAAAAACAAAAGAAAATATTTCTAAAATCAAATTAGTAATAGAAGAACTAGAAAAAAGTGTCAAACCATTAAAAAAACAAAGTGAAATAGCAAAAAAATATTTAAGTTTAAAAGATGAATTAAAAAATATTGAAATTGCCTTAATTGCCAATGATGTAGCAGCGATAAACATTGACTATAAAAAAGTAAAAGCTGAAGTAGAAGCATTAGAAAAAGAGCTAACAAAAATGACATCAAGTGGAGCAGAAGATACCTCGAAATTAGAAAAATTAAAGTTAGATAATTTAAAAATAGAAGAAGAAATTACGAGAAAAAATAATGAGTTTTTAGATTTAACTGAAAATTTAGCTAGTTTAGAAGCAGAAAAACTAGTAACAATGGAACGAAAGAAATATAATGCTAATGAAAATAATTTAGAAGAAGCCCTAATCAAATTAAAAGAAGAAGAGTTATCTTTTAAAAAGGAATTAGCAACAGAAAGATCAAAATTAGAGGATATCATTAACGACATCAAAGAAAAATCTATTGAAAAAGACAAAATTGATAATGATATCATCATGGAAAAAGTAAAAAAGAACAATTTAACTGCTAAAATAAATGATCATGCTAAAGAAATATTAGTATTAGAAAATAAAATTGATATTTTAAAAGAAAATATCACGAATAATTCTAAATTACCAAACGCAGTAAGAAGTGTCTTAAATAATATGCGTCTTAAAGGAGTACATAACACCATTGGTAATTTAATAGAAACAGAAAACATGTATGAGCTTGCCATATCTACTTCTCTAGGAGGAGCATCTAGTTTCTTAGTAGTAGATGATGAAACATCAAGCAAAGAATGTATTGAATTTTTAAAAGAAAACCATTTAGGAAGAGCAACATTTTTTCCTTTAAATATAATTAAACCAAGAGAATTTTTATCTAGCGATTTAGCTAAAGTAAAAGATATACCTGGCTTAATTGATATAGCTAGTAATTTAGTTAAATATGACCCAGAATATGACAACATTATTAAAAATCAACTAGGAAATGTTTTAGTAGTAAATAATATTGATGCTTTAAATAAAATAGGTAAAATATTAGATTATCGATATAAAATTGTTTCTTTAGAAGGAGAAGTATTATATGTTGGTGGTTCGATTACTGGTGGATCATCTAAAAATGCAAATAGTACTTTTAATGATAAATTAAAATTAAATGAATTAGAAGAAAAATTAGAAATTACAAAAATAGAATTAGAGAGTTTAAATAATGAATACAAAGAATTCAATGATCATTATAGTAATTTAGAACAAAAAGCAAATGATCTATCAAAAAATTTAATTAATTTAAATGAAATCTTAAATACTAGAACCAACAAAGTAAGAACAATAGAAGACAATTTAGCAAAAAAAGAATTAGAAATTAAAGGAAATGAAGAAATAGGTACAAATAAATTAGATCAAAAATTAGTAAGTATTTTAGAAGAAGCAAATAGTGTATCTAGCCAAAAAGACATTATTGCCGAAGAATTAACCAAACTAAAAAAACAAAAATCAGATTTATCCTTAGCAATTAATGAAATAGAAACAAAAAATCATAATGCCAACAAAGAATATAACAGAGTTCAAAATACATTAAAAGAAAAAGAAGTTTTATTAGGCAAATATGATGTAAAATTAGATAATTTATTATTAAATTTATCTGAAAATTATTCTATTACTTATGAATATGCATGTAGTAATTATGAATTAGAAATGAAAGAAGATATTGCAAGAAATAAAGTAGAAACGTTAAAAAAAGATATAGCAGCTTTAGGTGAGGTTAACACTGGTGCTATTAGTGAATATGAACGAGTAAATGAAAGATATGAATTTTTATTAAAACAGAGTAAAGACTTAGAAGATTCTAGTGATGAATTAAATAATATTATTACAGAAATGGATAAAATTATGATCGAAAAATTCAAATCAACTTTTGAGGCAATAAGCAAAGAATTTAATCATGTATTTAGAGCTTTATTTAAAGGAGGAAGGGGAACATTAAGATTAACTGATCCCAATGATTTACTAAATACAGGTATTGAAATAGAAGCTGAACCTCCAGGAAAAAAGTTAAATTCAATAGGACTTTTATCTGGTGGTGAAAAAACATTAACTGCTATAGCTGTTTTATTTGCAATATTAAACGTCAAACCAAGTCCATTCTGTATTCTAGATGAAGTTGAAGCAGCCTTAGATGAAACAAATGTAGACACTTTTGGTAAATACTTACAAGAGCGAAAAAGTATGAGTCAATTTATTTTAATTACTCACAAAAAAAGAACTATGGAATATGCTGATGTTTTATATGGTATTACCATGCAAGAATCAGGAGTAAGTAAAATTGTTAGTGTTAATTTAGAAGATACAAAATAGAATGATTAAGTTCATTCTTTTTTCATAAGAAAAAAGGGGCATGACACGGTTCGACATTCTTTACTAGAACTTTATGATATGCTTGAAGATGGTTTAAATATTAATGATATTATCAAATATACAGGCTTGTCTTCAAAAGAAATTAGTTCATTAAAATAAAGGTAGAATTGTCTACCTTTTTATATTTCTCGATACTTATTAGCATCTTTAAATGGATTTTTAGGATCAATATGATCAATAAATAAAATACCATTTAAATGATCTAATTCATGTTGAAAAGCTATAGCAATATCTTCGCGTACTCTAATTTTAAAAGTATTGCCTTCCATATCTTGAGCTTCCATAGTAACACGAGCATATCTTGGTACAATACCTTCAACTTCCCGATTAATACTCAAACATCCTTCACCTTCACCAACATAAATCATTTCTTCACTATGACTAATAATTTTAGGATTAATCAGAATATAATCTCTAAAAGTCTCATCTTCTAGTTCTTCAACAATAACAAAGATTCTTTTAGGAATTCCAATTTGTACATAAGCAAGACCCATACCAGCTCTCAAATGATATTTTTCTTCATATTCAGGAATCTGACTCATCGTAAGATAAGTAATCATATCTTGAATATTTTTTTTATCTTCTTTTGATAAAGGGAACTTTACTTCATCACTAATTTTTCTAAGTCTTTTATCAGTTTCATCTAAAATTGTAATATTTGGTAGTTTCATACATACACCCCTTAAGTGGCTTTATTTTACCATAAATTTATCAATTTGTAAAATATTTACAGAAGATAAAATAATATAATAAAAATTGGACAAGAAAAAAAGGAAGAAAATTCTTCCTAATTATTGTTATTGCCCCAACTCCATCCGGCACCGATAATAATAACAAGTAAAATAAATAGGACAATCCAAATAGCAGCTCCTATGCCATAGCCACTTGTATAACCTGCATAGCCTGTATTACAACAAGGTTGGTATCCGCCATAGCCACCACCATAGTAGCCATTATTTCCATAATAATACATATTTATACCTCCTTTATGTATCTATTATAGTTTACTCATTTAGGCACCATTTTGACATTAAAAACTGATAATTTTTAAAATTTCTTTAAAATAACTAATGAATATGATAAACTATATATAGGGTGTTATTAGTGAAGAAACTATTAAGTAAAATGGATATATGGTTATTAATCCTAATGATTATCTATAGTATTGTTGGACTAATTATGATTTTTTCCTCATCCAGTGTATCTACAGTATTAAGATATAATGTCCCACAATATTACTTTTTTATTAGACAAGCAATATTTTTACTTGTAGCTTTTATTATTGGTTTTATCATAGTAATTAGATTTCCAACCAGCAAATATAAATATATTACTCCCTTTGCTATAGTAGGAATAATAGTAGCCTTATTAGGATTATTTGTATACGGAAAATTAACCAATAATGCTAGAAGTTGGTATGATTTAGGTCCCTTTGCTTTACAACCAAGCGAATTTGCCAAATCAGTAATTATAGTTTTTTTAGCAGTAGCATATAGCAGGCTAGAAAAACGAAAGACAACCAATATTTATGCTTTCCTAATTCCAGTTGCTATATGTTTAATTATTGCTGTATTAATAGCAATGCAACCAGACTTTGGTACAGCAGTAATTATATGTGGAATAGTCTTTTTTGTTTTTATAAGTATTCCTTATGTTAAAGAAAATATAGTTAAAGTATTAAAAATTGGAGCAGTTTGCTTAGTTATTGCCGCATTAGCGTTACTATATAGTGGTGCTGAAATATTTAATTCACGCCAACTTCAACGTTTTGAATTTCGTAATCCATGTGAAAGATATCAAGAAGATACAGGATATCAAGTATGTAATGGCTTTATAGCTATTCATAATGGGGGATTACTTGGAGTAGGCTTAGGAAACAGTAGTCAAAAATATTTATACTTACCAGAAAGCCATACTGACTTTATTTTTCCAATTATAGTTGAAGAATTAGGTTTAATTGTAGGAATACTTCTAATTGTTGGTTATATGATTATGTTATGGCGTATTTTAAAGATAGCGAGAAGTGCTGAAAATTTAAGGTTAAGTATTCTAGCTTATGGTGTATTCTTATATTTATTATTTCATATCTTAATTAACTTACTAGGAGTACTAGCTTTAATTCCTCTAACAGGGGTACCATTACCATTACTAAGTTATGGAGGATCATTTACAATAAATATAGTAATTATGTTATTTGTTGTTCAAAGAGTTAATATTGAAAATAAAACCATTAAAACCAAAAGAGAAATGGCAAGTATCACAAATTAAAAACAATAGAATGCAACTATTGTTTTTTTTCTTGGATAAGGTTTTCTCTCATCAGTAAGTTCCAAAAGATAATCTACACTAGTATTATAAAATAATGCCAATTTAATTAAACTATCTTTATCAATACTAATATCATCATTTTCATATCTAGAATACGTTTGTTGACTAATATTTAAAAGTTTAGCAATATCTGCTTGATACAAATCCCGATCTTCCCTCATATCCCTTAATCTTTCCATATTATCACCATTTGAAATTTTACTATATTCGTAAAAAGAGTATTGAGATATATCCGTAATACGCGTATACTAATATTAAGATACGCGTTTTGCGTGTACAAAATACAAAGAATTTGTAAAGTAAATAAAACTTTATTAAGGAGACTGAGTTATGGAATTTGAGGTATTAAAAAGAGGGCATATTAAAAGAAATATTATCATAGGAGCGGTAGTAGTTATCATACTTGCAGCGTTAATTTTAACTCGAGAGCAAAATATCGAACAACAGCAAATATACCTATAGCGAGTGGTACGATTAATTATTCAGCAGCAGACTTAAATATTATTGCAATTACTGTTGATGGAAAAAGTGTTGATACCATACCAGAAGGTAATTATGAATTAACAGATGCAAGTTATTGTATAGTTGATGGAGAAGACACCCAACTAACATTAAACTGGGATAATGAAACCAAAGCATTAAGCGTTACACCATTTACCACTAAAGGGACCAAATGCTATCTTTCTTTTGAAGAAGTAATAATATTGGACATATCCTTAGCTAATATAGAAATAAGTGAAGGAAGTACAAGTGATAAATTATATATAAGCGGTGGTGGCTTATCTGAACAAATAGAAATTGATAATACTAAACAAATAACCATTAGAGGTGCAACTGAAACCAACGGAATTACCATAAATAGTGGAAGTGCTAATATTACATTAAATAATGTAAATATCAATAGTTCATATGGAACACTAAGACTACTAAATTCATCAGTAGTTAATTTAACAATAGAAGGCACAAATACTTTGGATGCTTCAAACGGAAATAGCATTGTGACAACAGGAACTGGATTATATGTTAATAAAGATGCAAAAATAACGATAGATGGCAGTGGCATTTTAAATTCTACAGGGCAAGGTTCTGGAATTGGTGCTCCATATATGGAGCCAACAGGAACAATTGTGATCAATGGTGGTACAATTAATGCTAACTCAATAAATAATGGTGCTGGAATTGGTGGAACTGCAGAAGCCTCAATAACAGGAACAATAAAAATTAACGGAGGTACAGTGTATGCATACGGAGGAGGTATGTCAGCTGGAATCGGAGGAGGGAGTCCAATATCTTTTGAATGTGCTCCTCCTAATACAGCACCTAATATCTACATATCAAAAAATGCTGATGTGACAGCTATAGCGGGAATCATTGATGCCGGTGATTTTACTAGGCCAGCAGAAGATATAGGTAATGGTGGATTCAGCTGTTGGTAATTATTATAATTAAATAAAGAAGTAATATTATCATTTTAAAATGAACTTTTAAATGATGATGCTTATATAGTCTCATGAATATAACTCTTTCCTAATCGCTTTCACACATAAAATAACAATGATAAAGATATCGATAATCTCAGCAATAACTAAAGAGTACATACCTATATGGCATAATGATAATATAGCAATACTAAGAAGTTTAGTGATTACAGCTACCATAGTAATA
This sequence comes from uncultured Bacilli bacterium, assembly GCA_944358145.1. Lineage (GTDB taxonomy): Bacteria > Bacillota_I > Bacilli_A > RF39 > UBA660 > Caccenecus. Next base: position 10,715 of record CALVQO010000006.1, read on the forward strand.
AACATGGTAGTTTTTGCTTTCCCAATTGCTTGCAATACGCTTTGTAAAGGTCCTTCCAAATAAAATAAAACAAAAAATGGTGCAAGTATTTCAATATATTCAGCTCCCTTAGTTGTATTATATAAAGTTAAAAGTAAAGGCTCTCTAAAAAGATAAATAAAACTTGAAAAAACTAATCCCACAATAAAGGATAGAATTATCGCTTGTTTTAACCTTCTTTTTACCATATTAAGATTTTTACGATAAAAGTATCTTGATATTTCCGGTAATAATGAAGAAGATATCGCTGAGATAAAAAAAGATGGCATAGCAAGCAAACTAATCGTATAAGCATTATATGCCCCATATTCATTCAAAATAAAATCCATAGAATAACCAGCGAATAATAAAATATTAGTAAGAATAATTGGCTCAAAAAAGAAGCCAACATTTCCCACCAGTCTACCGGATACAGTAGGAATAGATATACTAAGTATTTCTTTAGTAGTTTGCATATCTGGCTTTAAATCATTTTTAGTAATTTTAAACTTTTTAGGTAAGAAAACTAGAAAAGTGAAAATGGAAGAAAGTTCTGATGCTATACTAATTAAAATTAATCCCATAACAGAATAAACAATTCCTTGATCAACTAACGGAGGAATAACCAAAAAAATAAGAATCATCCGAACAATTTGCTCAATTATATTAGAAATAGTATGAGGAGCCATTTTTTGCTTCCCATAAAAATATCCCTTAAGAATACTAGACAAAGAAACAAAAGGGAAGGTTAATGCCATAGCCATTAATAAAACACTACATCGCTCATCATTTAAAAGCTTAATTGCAATAAAATCTTTAGTAAAATAAATAATTGCAATAACGATCAAATTTAAAATTAAAGTAATTGCTGTAGCACTAGATAAAATTTTAATACTTTTCGTTTTATGTTCACTAATTAATTTAGAAATAACTACCGGTAAAGATAAAGTAGCAATAGTAAGTAAAAGGGAATAAGTAGGCATAACTAAGGAATACAAATTAATCGCATCACTACCAACCATTCTCGTATAAATAATTCTTATCGCAAATCCTAAGAGTTTAGTAATAAGCCCACCAAGCATTAAAATAAACGTAGCTTGCAAAAATTTATTTTTCATGCATCACTCCCCCTTTTAAAATTAGTTCATTTAGTATATAATTAAATATATGAAATTAAAATTAATTTAGTAGGTGATGCAAATGAATAGTGAAATTAAATTTAAAAGTTTAGCAGAACTATATGAGCGAATATTACCAGCCTTAAAAAGTAAAACAAGAGAAATTCATAAGAAGGGCATGGATTATATTCATGAAGAAGATATTTGGAACTATTTAAAAAATTACAAATGGACTACATCCCATTCACTTGATTTAGGGGATATGGTAAATGATATATTTAATGTAGAATTAAATGAATTAGATAATTTTGTAAAAAGTGAATTAAAAAACTATCATAGAGAAATTAAACAAGGAGAGATTTAAAATGAAGCAAGAAGAAGATGCGATAAGTTTTGAAAGTGTATATGAAAAAATTAAAGATAATATTAAAGATACAGAAGAATTATTAAAAATAAAAGAAGCTTATCAATTTGCCAAAGAAAAACACAAAGGGATGAAACGTTTAACCGGGGAAGATTTTATTACTCATCCCTTACATGTTGCTGAAATCGTAAATAGTCTAAATGTAGATGCTACTACAATTATTGGAGCCTTATTACATGAAGTAATGAATAATGGTGAAACCACTTTAAGTGAAATTGAAGAAAAATTTGGCAATTCTGTAGCTACTATTGTCGATTCAATTACCAAAATAAATAAACTAGAATTAGTAGATGATTCTGAATCTAGTGCGATTTATTTAAGAAAAGTATTAGTAGGACTAGCGACTGATGTACGTGTTTTATTCATTAAACTAGCAGATCGTCTTCATAATATGCGTACGAATTATGCTATAAATCCCAAGAAACAAAAAGAAAAAGCTTATGAAACAATGGCTGTTTTAATACCAATTGCCCATCGTTTAGGAATAAATTCCATTAAAAGTGAATTAGAAGATTTATGTTTATATTATACAAAACCAGACGTTTATCAAGATATATTAGAAAAATTAAGTGAAACCAAAAAAGAATTAAATGACTCATTAGAAGAGATGCAAGAAAGTATAACGAATATTTTAACTGAACAAGGCTTAAAATTTAAAATCAAAGGCCGAGTTAAAAGTGTACATAGTATTTACAATAAACTTTCTAATGGCAAAAAATGGAATGAAATATATGATATTCTAGCTTTAAGAGTAATTTTAGAAACCGTAAGTGACTGTTATTTAGCAGTGGGTCTTGTCCATGCTAAATATAGACCGATTCCTAATCGTTTTAAAGATTATATTGCTATGCCTAAAGCCAATATGTATCAAAGTTTGCATACAACAGTCTTTGGTGTAGATGGCCATCTTTTTGAAGTACAATTTAGAACATATGAAATGGATGAATTTGCCGAAAAAGGTATGGCTTCTCACTGGTCATATAAAGAGCATGGCACCAAAAAAGTACAAAGTATTATGGAGCAAAAACTAGAAATGTTTAGAAATCTCATTGAAACTCATGAAGAGGTAGATGATCTAGCATTTGCTAAAGACGTAACTAGTGACATGTTAGCAGAGATGATTTATGTTTTTACTCCTAAAGGGGATGTAATGGAGCTACCTAAAGGCTCAACTCCAGTAGATTTTGCATATCGAATTCACTCTGATGTAGGAGATAAAACAGTTGGAGCTATTGTAAATGATACAATTGTCCCTTTAAATCATGAATTAGAAAACAATGATATTATCAAAATCAAAACGAATCCCAACGGTTCTCCTAATAAAGACTGGTTAAACTTTGTTAAAACAAGTCAAGCCAAAAATAAAATCAAATCTTATTTCAGCAAACAAGAGCGTGTCTTTATGACTCAAAAAGGAAAAGATATATTAGAAAAAGAACTAAGAAAAAGAAAATTATCTTTTAGCGATATTATGAGTGATGAAAACATAAAGAAAATATTAAAAGATTTAAAACTTAAAGATTTAGATGACATTTATTTATCTATTGGTACGCTAAGATATACTGCCGGTTTTATTATTAGTCTAACCACAGATGTAAAATCAAATGTTGAAGATGCTCTAATTGAAAAAGTAAATAAATACAATAAAACAGAAGGAAACTATAAAAATGATATCATTGTCGCTGGTATAGGAGATATTTTAGTAAATATTGCTAAGTGCTGTAAACCAGTAAAAGGGGATGAAATCATTGGCTTTATTACCAAAGGTCAAGGAATAACCGTTCATAAAAAAAATTGTCCTAACATCATAGATAAAGAGGAAAGAATTATTGAAGTAAAATGGAACTATCAAAACGAATCCATATATTTAACAGATTTATATATTGAAACAGATAATGATAAAAACTATTTATCTGATATTATCGCTGCATTTACGAAAAGAAATATCTATATTGATTCTTTTAAAGCAAAAGAGTATAATAAAAGTTATCTTTATGAAATCACTTTAAAAGTGAAAAATAAAGAAGAAGTCGAAAGAATAATTTTGGATTTAGAAATGTTATCGTTTGTAAGCAAAGTAAGTAGGAGTAAATAATGAAAGTATTAGTACAAAGAAGCAAAGAAAGTAGTGTTAGTATAGAAAATAAACTAGTAAATAAAATAGATCATGGTCTAGTATTACTAGTAGGATTTACTAAAGGGGATAGTGTAAGTGATATTGAAAAATTAGCGAAAAAAGTAGTTAATTTAAGAATATTCGACGATGAATCAGGTGTAATGAACAAATCGATATTAGAAGTTGGAGGTGAAATCCTTTCTATCAGTCAATTTACCCTTTATGCTAGTACCAAAAAGGGGAATCGTCCATCATATATAGAAGCATTAAATGGTGAAGAAGCAATTAAATTATACGAAAGATTCAATGAAGAATTAAACAAATATATTGTGACTAAACCAGGAATATTTGGTGCTGACATGAAAGTATGTATTACTAATGATGGACCAATTACGATTATGTTAGAAAGTGGATTATAATGGCTTTGGAAGATCTGTATTTAGAGTTAAAAGAATATGGAAATAGATTAGAAGAAGAAAATTACTTTATTTTATTAAGTATGAAATTAGCAAATGCTTATTACAATTATTTTAATCATGATAAAATTGATGAATTATTTAGCGAAGGAGTTTTTCTAGAATCAACTAAATTAGATTTAAATTTATTTTTTCAAGATGAAAAAGAGTTAAGTTATTTAAAATATCCAGAAAAACTGATGGTTAATTTAGGGCTTAATTCTTATATGATCATCAATTTAGAAAATCAAGTAGAAGAATTATGGGTGAAAAATCGAAAAATAAATAAAAACAAGATGGAATTACAAGAAATATTAAGTACTTTAAAACAATTAAAATTACCAATAAATGATTCTAATTTTCATCAAGTTTTAGAAAACATCCATTTAAGTTCCTTAATTTATCAATATGCTTATTTGCTAATTAAAGCAAAAATAAACAGCCAATTAGATTTTGCCCGAGCAGGAATGTTTAAAAACGCATATTATCATATTATTGAACTGAAATTACCAAATTACTTTCCAAAAACTGAAAATGAAGAATTACAACCAATTAGTACTCAAATTCGAGCATAATGCTTTACAACGAGTACTTTTTTTGTTATAATCTTTTTTACCCTCAAAACACGGGTAGAAAGGATGAGTTAAATGAAACAAGATGTTAAAATGAGTTATGAGGAAGATTTAGTGTTATTTTATAATAAGTATTTAAATTTAGGTATAGGGGAAGGTTATTTATTAATATTAGTAAATAAATGCATTCAAAATTGGCAAGCATTAATGAATAGTAAGGATGCTGAAAAAATAATCGCTAGTGGTAATTTTGCAGAATTAAAATCACTAGGATCTAATCCAGTAAGTTTTACGAAATTAGATCAAGAATTTTTAAAATTCTATCAAACTGCTACCATGAAAGTAAACGAAGACTATGATATTGTAATTGATGAATATGGTAATATCATAAACTTTAATTTTAAAAGAAACTTATCTAGTATAGAACAAGACTTAACAAAAGAAATTCATCAATCAATATTTAAATTCCTAAATCGTATGCCTAAAAGCATTGAAGTGCTTGATGCAAAAAGACAAGCTGAAAATGTAATTTTACAAAATACACTAGTATCAAAAATAAATAAAGTAGTGTATGAAGGAATAAAAACAAAAGATAGCATAGTTTCTGCTTCAATTTATGCCATAGCAGAAAGAGACACAATTAGTTATGAAGAAAATCTTGTAAAAAGCGTAAATTACGAAAAGCTTGCTCAAAAAAAATTATCTCGTTCAAGATCTTTACGTTAAAAAAACTTGACGGAAAGATAAAATTAAGATAAAATAAACTATATAATTAATTTTCTAAAGAAAGACAAAGTATAATTATGTTTTCCTTTAAAGAGAGGGCTAGCATGCTGGAAATGCCTAAAGGATAATAATTAGAAAAACAACTTTCATTATTTAGAAAACGCAGGATTTTGTGATGAAAAAATGAGAGTACTTAGTAAAATAAGGTGGCACCGCGGGTAATACTCGTCCTTATGATACTAAGTCTTTTTTATTTTAAGGAGGAAAGAAAATGATAACAAAACCTAAAGGAACCTATGATATTTATGGTAACACAGCCAAATATTACAATTATATTAATGGTGTTTTTGCATCTGTTTGTGAATATTACAACTATGAATATATTAGAACGCCAATATTCGAAGACAGTGAATTATTTCATCGAAGTGTAGGAGAAACATCAGATATAGTTTCCAAAGAAACTTATGATTTTAAAGACAGAGGAGATAGAAATTTAACTTTAAGACCAGAGGGTACAGCTGGAGTAGTAAGAAGTTTTATTGAAAATAAAATGTATGGTGATGTAAATCAACCAAAAAAGTTTTACTACAGTGGTACAATGTATCGTTATGAAAGACCTCAAGCAGGAAGATTTAGAGAACTATCTCAAATTGGTGTAGAAGTATTGGGAAGTGATTCTCCACTAATTGATGCTGAAGTTATATCTTTAGCATACCGTCTTTTAGAAGAAATGGGCATAGAAAATGTAACAGTAAAAATCAATACTTTAGGGGATAAAGAATCAAGAGAAAATTATCGTGCCTCTTTAGTTAATTATTTAGAACCCCACATTGATGAATTATGTCCAGACTGCCAAAAGAGATTAACAACTAATCCCCTAAGAATATTAGACTGCAAAGTAGATAAAGATAGTGAAGTATTAAAAAATGCACCTTCTATAATGGATTATTTAAATAATGAAAGTAAAACTCGTTTTGAAAAAGTTTTAGAATATTTAGAATATTTAGATGTCGATTATGAAATAGATGCGAATATTGTAAGAGGACTAGATTATTATAATCACACTGTATTTGAATTAGTCGCTGACATTGAAAGTCTAGGAAGTGCCAAAACTCTTTGTGCTGGAGGAAGATACAACAATTTAGTGAATTTCCTAGGAGGACCAGATACTCCAGGTATTGGTTTTGCTAGTGGTACAGATCGTCTAATTCATGTCTTACAAGAGCTAAATCAAGACAAAGAAATAACAACAGGCGTAGATGTTTATGTCATGGCTGTTAGTGAAGAAGAAAAATTAACAGCACTAAAACTAGTTCAAGATTTACGTTGGTTAGAAGTAAAAACAGAAATGGACACTTTAGATAAAGGATTAAAAGCACAATTTAAACAAGCAGATCGCTTAAATGCCCGAATTTTGATTATCTTAAATAATGAAGATTTAAAAAAAGGTTTAATAACAGTAAAAGATAATTTAACGAAAGAAGAAACTAAAGTAGATGAAAACGAAATATTAGATTATATCATTAGTAATTTATAAGGAGGAAGAAATGAATAGATCATTAATTAAAGAATTAAAAGAAAATGGCATCACTAAAATTAGTGGTTGGGCTGAAAAAATAAGAGATACGAAATATATGATTTTTATCATTTTAAAAGATCGAAGTGGTAAAATTCAAGTATCTATTGATAAAAAAGAACAAGCTAGTATAGTAGAAGCATTAAATGGTATTTTACCAAATAGTGTTTTATCTTTTACTGGTAAAATGGTACTTAGTGAATATGTAAAAGATGGAGGAAAAGAATTTTTACCAACCGAAATAGAAATATTAAGCAAAAGTGAGGCTTTACCCCTTGATGAAAATGCTGATATTGATACAAGATTAGATTACCGTTGGATTGATCTTAGAAGTGCTAAAAACGAATTAATGTTAAAAGTACAAGCAGCCTTTGTAGATGGTATGCGTACGTTTTTAATCAGCAAAGACTTTACAGAAATTCATACTCCTAAGTTAATTGCAACTGCCTCTGAATCCGGTTCTGAAGTATTTGAAGTAAAGTATTTTGATCGTTTAGCCTATTTAGCACAAAGCCCTCAATTTTATAAGCAAATGGCAATTGCTAGTGGTTTAGAAAGAGTATTTGAATTAGCCCCAGCTTTTCGTGCTGAAAATTCGAATACGAATCGTCATGCAACCGAATTTACTTCATTCGATTTAGAGTTTGCCTACATTGATTCTTATGAAGATGTCATGGATATGGAAGAGGATTTACTAATTGCTGGACTTCAAAAAGTAAAAGAGTTATATGGAAAGAAAATTAAAGAATTATTTGATCAAGAAGTAATTATTCCTAAAAAGCCATTCCCAAGAATAAAACTTCAAGATTTATATCAAGAGTTACACAAAAGATATGGCTATGAAATACCAGAACATGACATTGGTGATATGAATGCTGAAGCTGAAAAATTAACAAGCAAATATGCAATGGATGAATATGGCTCAGAGTTTATTTTTGTAACCAATTTTGCCAAAACAAAAAGAGCATTTTATCACATGCGTAAAAATGATATTCCAGAAGGGTATGACCTAATTTGGCGTGGTATGGAAATTACAACTGGAGCCCAAAGAGAACATAGATATGAAGTATTAAAGCATCAAGCGGAAGAAAAAGGACTTGGTAAAGATGTTGAATTTTACTTAGAGTTCTTCAAATATGGTTGTCCACCTCATGGAGGTTTTGCTATTGGTATTGATAGACTTACTATGCTTTTGTTAGGAATACCTAGTATTAAAGAAGAAATGTTTATATTTAGAGGCCCATCAAGGCTTACACCATAAAAGAACGAGGAGAGATTACTATGGATTTAAGAGATTTATTTTTAAATATTAAAGATTATGTAGATAAAGAAGTTAAAATTGAAGGCTGGATTAAACTTCATAGAGATCAAAAGACTTTTGGCTTTATTGATTTTTCTGATGGAACAACATTCGAACACTTACAAGTAGTTTATGATGAAGAGTTACAAAATTTTGAAGAAGTAAAAAAATTATTAGTAGGAAGTGCCATTGAAGTAGTCGGTATTATCGTCCCTTCTTCTGGAAAACAAGACTATGAAATGAGAGCAAGTAAAATTACTCTTTTAGGATCTTGTCCCGAGGATTATCCAATTCAACCAAAACGTCATACCAGAGAGTTTTTACGTGAACAAGCCTATTTAAGACCAAGAACTAATCTTTTTCAGGCAGTATTTCGAGTAAGAAGTATTGCCGCTTATGCGATTCACCAATATTTTCAAGATCGAGGCTATGTTTATTTTCATGCTCCTCTAATTACAGCGAGTGACTGCGAAGGAGCAGGAGAGATGTTCCAAGTAACAACTCTACCATTAGATAAGCTTAAAGGCACTCCTGATTATAGCAAAGACTTTTTTGGTAAAATGACCAATTTAACCGTAAGTGGCCAATTAGAAGCAGAAACTTTTGCTCTAGCTTATAAAAAAACTTATACTTTTGGGCCAACATTTCGAGCTGAAAATTCCAATACCAAAACTCATGCTTCTGAATTTTGGATGATCGAACCAGAAATCGCTTTCTGTGATTTAAATAAAGATATGGATATCATGGAAGATATGTTAAAATATGTAGTAAAATATGTTTTAGATCATGCTCCATTAGAAATTAATTTCTTTAATGAATTTGTGGAAAAAGGATTAAAAGAAAAATTAGAAAAACTAGTTACTAGCAAATTTACTCGTATTGACCATGAAGAGGCCATTACCATTTTAAAAAAAGCCGATGTAAAATGGGAGTTTGAGCCTGAATATGGGGAAGATATTGCCAAAGAACATGAAAAATACATTACTGAGTATTTTAATGGACCAGTATTTATCAAAAATTGGCCAAAAGATATTAAAGCATTTTACATGAAATTAAATCCAGATGGTAAATCTGTAGCTGCTGTAGACCTAGAAGTACCAGGCGCAGGAGAACTTATGGGTGGATCACAAAGAGAAGAAAACTACGATAAATTAGTTGCTAGAATGAAAGAGCTAGACATGGATACAGCTTCTATGGACTGGTACTTAAACTTAAGAAAATACGGTGGATGTATTCATTCAGGATTTGGTATGGGCTTTGAACGTTTACTAATTTATCTAACAGGTGTAGATAATATTAGAGATGTCATCCCTTATCCAAGAACACCAAAAAATTGTGAATATTAGAAAGGATTAGAAAATGGGTAAAATTATTGCGATCGTCGGTATGTGTGGTTCTGGTAAATCAGTAGCATGTGATCTTCTAGAAAATAAAGGCTTTAAAAAGGTTTATTTTGGAGGAGTAACTTTAGAAAAAATAAAAGAAGAGGGATTAGAAGTTACACCTGCAAATGAAAAAATGATCCGTGAAAAATTAAGAAGTGAGCTTGGCATGGGAGCTTATGCTACTGTTTTACTTCCTAAAATCAAAGAGTTAAGTGAACATCACCATGTTGTTTTAGATGGATTATATTCCTGGGATGAATTAAAAATATTAAAAGATGAATTTGGTGAAGACTTAGTAGTTATTGCCATTATTGTAGATAAAAAAGTACGTTATGACCGGTTAAGCATTCGACTAATTCGACCATTTAATCATGAAGAGGCAAAAACTAGAGATATATCTGAAATAGAAAACATTGCCAAAGCCGGTCCTATTGCCTATGCTGATTTCTATATTGATAATAATAAAACAGTTGAAGATTTTAAATTAAGACTAGAAGAAATATTAAAACAAATAATCGAATAAGATTGGAGGAAATAGATGAACAAATTTACCAAAGAAATGGTCGATGATTATGCTGAAAAATTATTAATTGGACTAACTGATGAAGAAAACAAAATGGTCTTAGATGAATTTGAAGAAATAGATCGTAATATTGATTTAATTAATGAAATTCCAAATATTAGCGAAGTAACTCCCATGACTCATACTTTAGATGATTTTACCTTTGAATTAAGACCAGATGAAGCCAAAGAATCTATTCCTATAGAAGAAGCTTTAAAAAATGCTGGTGCGACAGATGGAAGAGAAATTGAAGTACCAAAGGTGGTGAATTAATATGGATAAAAGTATTAAAGAACTTCATGAATTATTAAAAAGTGGTCAAATAACTAGTGAAGACTTAGTAAAAGAATCCTTAAAAAAATCCCATGAAATAGAAGATAAATATAATGCTTTTGTTACAATTTGTGATGATGCAACCGAAAAAGAAGTTACCGATAGTTTAGTATCGGGTATTCCATTTGGAGTTAAAGACAATTATTCAACCAAAGATGTTTTATCAACTGGTTCTTCCAATACTCTAAAAAATTATGTTCCGTTTTATACAGCAACCGTAGTTCAAAAACTATTTGATGCTGGAGCAATAATGGTGAATAAAACAGCCTTAGATGAATTTGGAATGGGAGGAACTGGTACAACTTGCCATACTGGTCCAGTATTAAACCCTTGGGATAAAACAAGAATGTGTGCTGGTTCTTCAGCTGGTTCTGCATGTGCCGTTGCCGCAGGTGTCTATCCTTTTGCTTTAGGAAGTGATACAGGAGATTCTATACGTAAGCCAGCAGCATACTGTGGAATAGTGGGATATAAGCCAACTTATGGGATGTTATCAAGATATGGCTTATTTCCATTTGCTAGTAGCCTAGATCATTGTGGTGTACTTACTAGAAGTGTCGAAGATGCTGCTATAGTTTGTGATATCATGAAAGGAAAAGATGAATGTGATATGACGAGTTGGGATTCCAGTCATATTCATTTGCAAGAATCTTTAACTGGTGATATTAAAGGAAAAAAACTATTTTATATTAAAGAAATTTGTGATTTAGAAAATTATCCAAATGCTAATGAAGAGTTAAAAGCCCATTTAGAAAACTTTAATAAAACCTTAGATTTATTAAAAGAAGCTGGAGCAATAGTAGAAAAGATTAGTATTGATCAAAGACTACTTAATGCTATAGCCAGTGTTTATGTCGTAATATCATGTGCTGAAGCAACAAGTAACATGTCTAATTTAACCGGAATTATTTTTGGACCAAGAAGTGATAAGCAAGATGTTTTTGAAATGATGAAAGATCATCGAACTCTTGGCTTCTCACCATTGATCAAAAGAAGATTCATTATTGGTTCTTATGTTTTACAAAAAGAAAATCAAGAGCGTTACTTCAGAAATGCTGCTCGAGTAAGAAGATTAATCGTGGATAAAATGAAAGAATTATTTAAAACCTACGATGCTTTAATTTTACCAGTATCTAGTGGACCTGCTAAAAAGTTAGATGAAGATAAAGATATTATTGACAAAAATACCAGTGTATTAGAAGAACATTTACAAATTGGTAATTTCGGTGGTTTTCCTTCTATTACTATTCCCAATGGTTTTGTAAATGATTTACCAGTAGGAGTTAATCTAACAGGAAATTGTTATGATGATGAAAATGTCTTAAATATTGCTTATACTCTAGAAAGTATGATGCCATATAAAGGCCAAATAGCAAAGGAGAGAGAGTAATGAAAAAACAAATTGCAGTTATCGGTTTAGAAATGCACTGCGAACTTAAAAGTAATTCCAAAGTATTTTCTAGTGCCCGTAATTCTTATAGTGAAATTCCTAACACGAATATAGCTCCTCTTGACATGGCTTTCCCTGGTACTCTTCCGGTAGTCAATAAAAAATGTGTCGAAGACGCCTTGAAAATGAGTATAGTGCTTAATTGTAAACAACCAGAATATATGTTTTTTGATCGCAAAAACTATTATTATCCTGATTTACCTAAAGGATACCAAATAACCCAAATGACTAATCCTGTAGGAACTTGTGGAAAAATTGAAATTGAAGTGAATGATCAATTAATTCCTGTTCATATTCATGATATTCATCTAGAAGAAGATTCAGCGAGTTTAGATCATTTCTTTGATACATCAAATATTGATTATAACCGCTCAGGCATACCTCTTCTAGAGCTTGTTACAGAGCCATGTTTTCATAGTGCCAATGAAGCAGTAGCCTTCTTAGAACACATGAGAAGAGTTTATCAATACTGTGATATATCAGAAGCGGATACGAAAAAAGGTCAAATTCGTTGTGATGTTAATGTATCAATTATGGATGAAGATGCAACAGAACTTGGTACAAAAGTAGAAATTAAAAATGTTAACTCATTTGGTGGTGTTCATGATGCCATAGTCTATGAAATTGAAAGACAAATGAAATTAAAAGAAGAAGGAAGATATAACGAAGTTGAGCAAGAAACAAGAAGATGGGATGAAGAGACTGCCTCAACTATTCGTATGCGTAGTAAAGTAGATGCTATTGATTACAAATATTTTGTTGAACCAAATATTCCTAAATATAAAATTAGTAAAGAATGGATAGAAGAAATAAAAGGAAAAATCCCCCGTCTTCACTTAGAGCGAAAACAAGATTATATCAATAATTATGGATTAAGTAGTTATGATGCTGAAATACTGGTAAAAGATAAAGAAATATCAGATTATTTTGAAGAGTGTTTAGCCTTAGAAATAGATGCTAAAAGTGCTTCTAACTGGATTACTACTCAAATATTAGGATATATCAACAAAAATAGTTTAACAATTAATGATCTATATTTAAACCCAAAAAGACTAAAAGATTTAATTGATGAATTAAATAAAGGAAGTATTAGTACTAAACAAGCAAAAGAAATATTCTTAAAAGTAATTGAAGAGAAAAAAGAAGTTAAAGACTTTATTAACAAAGATAATGCACAAATTAGCAATAAAGATGAGCTTACCAAGATTATTGATGAAATTCTTGCTAATAATCAAAGTCAAATTGAAGAATATAAAAATGGTAGAACCAATATTTTTGATTATTTTGTAGGCCAAGTAATGAAGCAAACAAGAGGAAAAGCAAATCCAGTCTTAACGAAAGAAATATTAACAGAAAAATTGAAGTAGGTGAAATTTTACATTTCATCTTTTTTTGTGTATAATATAACCAGGAAGTGAAATTATGTCAAAAAAGAGAATAATTCTAATTGTTATTATAAGTATTTTATTTGTTTTAGCATTAATAGGTGTTTACCTCTTCACTCAAAATAATGAAGAATTAAACGTAACTGGCAAAGTAATCATCAACGGTGAAGGCTATGTAATTATTGAAAGTAGTAATGAAGACTATTTAGTAAATGATGTAGCCAATAACTATGATGTAGGAGATGAAGTAACATTCACCTACAAAAAAGGAAGCTTAAAAGATAACACCTCACCTAAAGAAATAACTGCCATCAAAGAAGAATTAATAAAAGAAAATGAGTATCCTGTTCAAGATGAACAAAAAGAAGAGGAAGAACAATCAAAAGATAATCAAAATGAAACACCTCAAAATCCTTCTTCAAATAATCAAAATTCAAACAATAATAATTCAAATAACGCAAATAATTCAACTAACAATACAGAAAACAATAAAACAGATAATAATGAAACTAACAATTCAAGTTCAAATAATTCTAACGTAGAAGCCAAAAGTGCTGATGAAGCTGTATTAGAATATGTAAATACAGTAAAAAGTGATGCTGATAAAGGCATAACAGATACCCTAAAAAGCGGCTTTATTACCGTTGTAGATTTCTTATTTTATGATGGAGAAATTGCAGGACATACTTTTGATGAATTAACAACTAAAGCCAAATTAGAAGTATTAAAAGCAGCTTTATGGATCGATGATAAAGTAGACACTGTTTTCCCTGGATATAAAGAAACAATTAGTAATGGCGCCAGCAAAGTATATAACAACGTTAAAAATCTAATAGTAAGTACATATCTAGATATAACAAGTAGTATATGTGAAGATCATAGCAATTTATGTGAATCGGCTAAAGAAGATTTTCAAAGTTTAAAGAAGAGTTTTGGACTTACTTGGGACTTTTTGAAAGATTTAGCTAGTTCTGGATTAGACAAACTTAAAAATTGGTATGAAATTTGGAGTGGAAAATAAAAAAGAACAAAAAAATTATGAATGAGGATGGATAAATAATGAATATAAAATGGAACTATACTAATCAATTAGTTAATGATCTATTAAAAATTAATAAAGCAAAAGAAATTGTTGATTTACTTGAAATACCTATTTCCATTGAAGAAGAGATAAAAAAAGAGTCATTAGTAAAAAGAGTTCATTATTCTACTAAAATAGAAGGCAATAACTTAAATCTAAACGAAGTAAAAAATGTTATTGAAAATAAAATTGATTCACATGAAAGGAATGTATTAGAGGTAAGAAACTATTATAATGCTTTGCTATATTTAAATAAAGAAGCAGATAAAAATGTTCCAATATCAGAAGATTTAATTTTAAAAGTACACAATTTAGTTTCTGGTAAACATTTAGCACATAAAAATAAATATAGAGATGGCCAAAATGTTGTAGCAGACTCAATAACAGGAGCTATTGTATATTTACCTCCTGAAGCTAAAGATGTTAGCACTTTAATAAAACAGATGATTAAAAGATATAATTCTAAAGCTTATAAAGATATTCCAGCACCTATAAAAGCGGGGGTTTTTGCATATGAATTTGTTACTATTCACCCCTTTTGGGATGGCAATGGTAGATGTGCTAGACTGCTTGCAACTTATATATTGAAAATACATAACTATGATTTAAAAGGCTTTTACGTTATGGAAGAATTTTATGATAAGAATATTACTGAATATTATAATTCTTTGCAAATGGGATTACATCACAATTTCTATTTTGGAAGAAATAATGCCAATATTACCAAATGGTTAGAATATTTTATATCTACAATGGCTACTACCTTTGAAATTGTCGGAAATAGGGTAAAAGAAATATATGAAAATAGTAAAGAAAAAATAAGTATATTAGATACATTAGATAAAAGAGAAAGATGGATTGCCAACTATATAATTACCAATAATAAAATTAAAGCAAAAGATATTGCCACACATTTCAAAATTAATCTAGATACGGCAAATAATTGGATAAAAAAATGGCTTGAAAAAGGATTTCTAGTCAGATATGATAATAACCAAAAAAGGAATGTCGATTACATTTTAACTGATAAATACTTAAGTGAATTAAAATAAACCGAATTTAAGCCGAATTTAAACCGAATTTAAGCCGAATTTTAAAAATTAAAAAGTATAAATATACTATATGATTACAGTAAGAAGATTAATAAACCTGATGCTTAGTAAAATTATATGTATTAATGATAATATAAATATATGGATAAATATGAGTATGCTGTGAAAATGATGATTTAATCACAGAAGAAAGCATTTTAACTTTATGGATACAGGATTAGTACTAAGTGATTACAATAAAGTAGCATTTAAAAAGCCCGATTTATTTATATTATCCCAAATAAGTATTCAAGAAAAAGATTTAAACCGAAACAATAGAGTTACTAAAAACTCTTTTTTTTTGATGTTAAACATGCTATAATTGATTACAGTAGGGTAGGTAGATAAAATGATATTTGGTAAAATTTTATACATTAGTGATAATATCGCACATGTTGAAAATGTAAGTAAAGACACAATTACAGCAGATTTAATGAATATTCATGTAATATTTGAAGATAATGATCAAAGAATATTAGGTGAAGTAGTTGAATTAAATGATGAAGAAATTAAAATACGTTTCTTAGGTGAATATGTAAATGATAAATATGTAAATGGTGTAATTAGAAAACCATTATTATCAAGTAAGCTAAGAATTATTAATAGTGAAGAATTATTAGAACTAGTAGGAACACTTAGTAATAAAAGTTTTGTTTTAGGTGATAGTGCTACTTATAAAGGCTTTCAAATCTGTCCTAATATCAATGACTTATTTTCTAATCATTTAGCCATCTTTGGTAACTCTGGTTCTGGTAAATCATGTGGTGTATCAAGAATCATTCAAAATATATTTAGTAATCCCAAAACGGTAACTTATAATGCAAACATGTTTTTCTTTGATGCTTATGGTGAATATAAAAATGCTTTTGGTTCTCTAAATAAAATTAATCCCAATTATAACTATAAATTTATTACGACTAATCCAACCGAACCAACAGATTATTTATTAAAAATACCAGTAAATTTATTAACTCTAGATGATATAGCTTTATTACTTCAAGCAAACTCACACTCTCAATTACCAATTCTAGAACGTAGTATTAAATATGCTAAAATATTTTCTAGTGATTCAGAAGAAGTAACCAAATATAAAAACCATTTAATTGCTAAAGCACTTATTGCTATTTTATTTAGTAATGCGACAACAAGTTATAAGAAAAATGAAATATTTAAAGTAATTGAAGTATGTCATACCAAAGAATTTAATTTTGATTCTGTAATACCAGGCCTTGGTTATACAAGAAGTTTCAGTGAATGTTTTGAAATTGATTCCAACGGTAATTTTGGTGAATCTGTTTTAATTACAGAATATATTTTAAAACATATTGATGAATCTATTACTGAGATGCCTATTCCGGAAAAAGCATTTTATACTTTAAGAGATTTAGCTAATGCTTTAGAATTTACTTTAATTAGTGAAGGATTCCAAGGCAATCAAATGATGTATAACGAAGCAATGATTTTACAAGTAAGACTTAATACGATCATTGGAGGACAAGTTAACAATTATTTTGATGGGTCAAAATATACAAGTACAGAAGAATTTGTTGGTGAATTATGTAGAAAAGAAAATGCTAGAGCCCAAATTGTTAATATTAACTTAGAGGATATTGATGATGCTTATGCAAAAGTAATCGTTAAAATTATATCTAAACTATTATTTGACTATGCTAAAGGTTTACCAAAAAGAGCAAGTATTCCATTCCATCTATTCTTAGAAGAAGCCCATAGATACATTCAACAAGATACAGATACTTTCTTACTTGGATACAATATATTTGATCGTATCGCTAAAGAAGGACGTAAATATGGTGTAATTCTTGATATCATTTCTCAAAGACCAGTTGAAATTAGTGATACTGTTATTGCTCAATGTTCTAACTTCTTAATATTTAAAATGACTCACCCAAAAGATATTAAATATATTGAAGAGATGCTTCCTAATATTAGTGCTGATGTTATTGAAAAGATGAAAGTATTACAACCAGGAAATTGTGTAGCATTTGGTTCAGCTTTTAAAATCCCTATGATTTGTAAATTAGAAATGCCTAATCCAATGCCATATTCAACAAACTGTAATGTATCTGGTTGTTGGGAAGAAGATCCAGCATCATCTCCAAGAATTTCTCCTGAGCCTGTAGCAAATAATTATGTAACGGAAGGTGTATCTACCAGTAGTATTGAAAATCAAATGAATGCTGAAAATGAACCAGTACCAAAAGAAGAAGAAACAACCACAGCCAAAACTTTTGAAGAGTTACAACACGCTGATAATCCTATACCACCATCAAATGAAGACTTTGATCCAATGGCAGGAATGGGAGATATTTCTAAATTTGGTTAAGACTAGATAATTTAACTAGTCTTTTTCTATTAATGAGGGATTCTAATGATTATTGAAAAATTAACGGATTATATAAATAATCATCAAAGATTAAACAAAATAATTAATGAGCTTGATGAGTTTACATTACATTTAAGCAAGTATTATCCCAATTATAAAAATTGGTTTTACGATAAACAAATAAAAGAAAGCTTAATGCAAAAAAGAGATATTCTCTTTATAAAAGATAATCAAAAAATAATTGCCTGTCTATCCTTGAAAAAAGAGCCAGAAAAAAAGATATGTACGATTTATGTAGCTAAAGAATATCAAAAAAAGGATATAGGAACAACTCTATTAGAAAAAAGTTTTTCTCTCTTACAAACAAATAAACCAATATTTAGTTGTAACCAAAATGTTTTACCAGCATTCCAAAAAATAATTCTTAAATATCATTGGAAATTAGAAGAAGTAATTAAAAATTATAATGGTAAAAAAGATAATGAATATTGTTATAATGGTAAATTATCTAAATAAGTATCAAATACTTTGACAAGAATATAATAATTATGATAAAATACAAATAGATGTAAGAAATTACATAAAAAGCGGTGTACCCAGCCATTAAATTGGGAAGTTAAAAAAGCGGTGTACCCAGCCATTAAATCGGGAAGCTAAAAAAGCGGTGTACCCAGCCATTAAATCGGGAAGTTAAAA
>CALVQO010000007.1 GCA_944358145.1 uncultured Bacilli bacterium
AATTATGTATTATTTAATGATGAATTATGGAGAATCATTGGAATATTTGATGAAAACACTCATGGAGTAGCAGGAACAGAGTTGGTTAAAATTATTCGTGATGAGAGTATTGGAGAGTTTTCATGGGATAATAAACCAAGTGGGACAGGATCATCAACATCAGAGTATGGTTCTAATGACTGGAGTGATAGTGCATTACAGATAGTGTTAAACGAAGGAGCATACTATAATAGAACAAGCGGAACATGTCCAAGTGGAAGAAATGGAGCAACAACAAATTGTGATTTTAGCAATACAGGATTAACAAATAATGCCAAGTCAATGATAGAGACTGTAACATGGAAATTAGGAGGAAGTAGTACCTATTATGATGTAACAGCAAGTATGTTTTATGAAAGAGAAAGAGGAACAACAGTATATAGTGGTCATGCAACAGAATGGGTAGGAGAAGTAGGACTAATGTATCCAAGTGATTATGGATATGCGACCAGTGGAGGAAGTACAACAGACAGGGAAGCATGTTTAGCAAAAGAGTTATATAGTTGGGATGGATCAAGTAGTGACTGTAAAAATAACGATTGGCTATTAGATAGTAGTTCAGATCAATGGACACTTACTCCCAGATCGTCTCTCTCGAATAACGTCTTTCATGTCCATAGCTTCGGCCCTTTGTACTACAGCAGCGCGCATAGCGGCGATGGCGCTCGTCCATCTATCTATCTAAAATCTAATATCTCTATATCTGATGGAGATGGAAGTAGAAATAATCCTTATGTTTTGAAAGCGTGATTTATTTATATCTTGCTAGTTCTATATGTATGGGCAAGAAAATAGTTCTTCTAATAGAGGAACTTTTTTCTTTGTGCTAATTTTTGGGGTTTCTTCATACATTTAAAGTGGGTGAGGACATGAAAAAGATTATTGTTGCTTTCTTACTTTTTATTATAGTTCCGATGAATACTTTTGCTATTAGTGCTAGTAAAGCTATTGTTATGGATTTAAATAGTGGGAGAGTACTTTATGATTTAAATAAAGATGAGCCTCAACTTATTGCTTCTATTACGAAGATTATGACTTGTTTAATTACGATTATGTATAGTGATTTAGATAAGACGGTTGTTGTTGATGAAGATGTATTAAAGGCCTATGGTTCTAGTGTGTATTTGGAAGTTGGTGAAGAAATTAAGTTAATTGATTTATTGTATGGGCTTATGCTTAGAAGTGGGAATGATGCGGCAACACAAATTGCTAAAACTGTTGCTGGATCTGAGGAAGCTTTTGTTTATTTGATGAATGAATATGCTGATACAATAGGAATGAATAATACCCATTTTGTAAATCCTCATGGGCTTGATAGTAATGGGGTAGGAAATACTTCTACGGCTTATGATATGGCTCTTTTAACTAAGGTGGCTATGCAAAATGAAACATTTAGGAAAATATTTGGAACTCAAAGTTATACCGCTGAAAGTAATTTGAAAACTTATAATTGGGAGAGTAAAAATAAACTTTTTTCTATGTATTCCTATACAACTGGGGGAAAAACTGGGTATACTGATGCTGCTAGAAGAACACTTGTTACAACGGCTAGTAAAGATCATATGGATTTAGTTGTTGTTACTTTAAATGATGGTAATGATTTTAATGATCATAAAAGTTTATATGAAACTTATTTTAGTGAGTATCAAAGTGTTTTAGCTATAGATAAAGATCATTTTAAAATTGATGATGATTATTATCAGGATGTAGAGTTTTATGTTAAGAATGATTATTATGCGATGGTTACGGAGAATGAAGCTAGTGAATTAAAGATTAATGTTACTTTGTTTAAGTATGATGATTTATATGATGGGATTAAAATAGGGGAAGCTAAAGTTATGCTTGGGGATACTATTTTACATACAGAAAGTATTTATGCTAAAAAAATAGAAGAAGAGATGGAGGAAGAGAAGAAAGAAGGAATATTTGCTAAGATATTAAGGTGGTTTACATCATGGTAAATGTTATTTGGGTTGGCTTAATTTTAATTGCTATTCTTTATTCTTTCTTTACTGGACAAGTAGATACGATTAATCATGGGATTTTAACTCATGCTACTACAGGTGTTAATTTAATATTAGAGATGATGCCTTTAATTGTTCTTTGGACAGGTATTATGAAAATAGCAGAAAAATCAGGGTTGCTTCAAGTATTTTCTAGAGCTTTAAATCCTATTTTAAGACGTTTATTTCCTAGTTTACCTAGGGATCATAAGGCTCTTGGGTATATTGCTTCTAATATTGGGGCAAATATGCTAGGATTAGGTAGTGCTGCTACACCATTTGGCTTGAAAGCTATGGAAGAACTTCAAAAAGATAATCCTAAGAAAGATACAGCAACAGAAGCGATGATTACCTTTTTAGTTTTAAATACTGGTGGTGTAACATTAATTCCTACTACTGTTATTGCTCTTAGAATTATGCATGGTAGTGTAAATCCAACAGAGATTATTATTACTAGTATTTTAGCTACAGCTGTATCTAGTATTTCGGGTTTGATTCTTGATTATATCATTAGAAGGAGGAATAGAAAATGAATTTGATTAGTAAACTTGCCATTCCTCTTTTTGTGTTACTCATTATCTTTTATGGAGTAAAAAAACGTATTAATGTTTATGATTCTTTTTTAGAGGGTGCTAAAGAAGGACTTGTTATGGTATTTCATATTACACCTACTATTATTGCTATGGTTTTTGCTGTTAATATATTTTTAGATAGTGGTTTTATTGATGGGATGTTAGGCTTTTTAAAGCCGTTATTTGATTTTATTAATATTCCTATTGATATTCTTCCTATGGCTCTTTTAAGACCAATATCAGGGACAGCATCACTTGCGATTATGAATGATATTTTTGCTAATTTTGGACCTGATAGTTTTATTGGTAGACTTGCATCTACTCTTCAAGGATGTACAGATACTACTATATATGTTCTAGCTTTATATTTTGGTAGTATTAAGGTAAAGAAAACAAGATATTCTTTACCTGTTGGTTTATTTGCTGATTTAATGGGTATACTTGCTGCTTTTGTGATTACTTTTATTTTCTTTGGATAAATTCTTTTTTCGACACAACTTTTAAGTTTGATGTGGTATATTATTTTTGTGATGAATATGAAAGAGAATGTTAAAATATTTTTAATTGCTTTAATACTTGGAATGGCTGTTGCTTTTTTTCTTTCTTTTAAGTTTAAAGATCAGGTTGCTTTTGCTATTAATCCTGAGGTTACTTTGTTTTATGTTGGCTCTTATAATAATGAAGAATCAGCTCAGAAGAAAGCAGAAAAGTATCCCAATAGTTTAGTTTATCCGGATGGGAATATTTATAAAGTTATTGTAGGAGTGTATCATGATCAAGATGTTATTGAATTAATGAGTAGTTATTTTCATGATCAAGGATATTCTTTTTATCAAGAAGAGTTAAAGGTGGATAGTTCTTTTTTGAATGAAATTACTAACTATGAATATCTTATTAAATCTAGTGAAGTTAGTTATTATGAAACGATTAATCGTTCACTTTTGAATTTATTTCATGAATATCTATCTCAAAATTCTTAATACTAATAATGGTGTAGCTTATGCTTAAGAAAAATTGGTTTGTTATTGTCGTTTTAGTACTTTATTTATTGTTTTTGGCTAAAGATCATCTTTTTGGCTTTCTTGATAATACTCAAAATCTTGATTCTTATTTAACTGATGTTAAACTTTTGTATTATCAAAATGAATATCAAGAAATGAAGAAATTACTTGATATTGATGATCAAGATTATTCTTTTTTGTACAGTAAAGTTTTACTTCGTGATATTTATTATTTTTATGATGAAATTACTATTGGTAAGGGTAGTAGTGATGGGATAAAAGTTCAAGATTTAGTAGTTAATGAAGAAGGGGTAGTTGGTATTATTAAAGAAGTTAAAAATCATAGTAGTGTTGTTCAATTATTAACTCATTCTGATACACAATTATCTGTTAAAATTAATCAGTCTTATGGAATTTTAACTAGTGTAGATCATGAGATTATTGTTAAAAATATTAAATTAGATCAAGATATACAGGTAGGAGATTTGGTTTATACTTCAGGACTTACAAGTATTCCTGGAGATATTTTAGTGGGTAGTGTTAAAGAAATACGTACGGATGGTTTGGAACTAGAATATATATTGGATGTAGAAAGTGCAACTTATTTGCAGGATATTCGCTATGTAGCAGTATTGGTGGGTGAGTAAAATGATCTTTCTATTATTGGATTTTTTATTATCTTTTTTAAGTGATATTCCTACTTTTTTTGTTCTTTTTAGTATTTTACTTTATCCTAAAAATAAATTTTTTTTCTTTCTTCTTATTCCTCTTGTTTTAGATCTTTTTATTGTTGATACTTATTTTCTTAATACAATTATTTTTACTCTTTTGTTTTGGGGAATTAAATTTTTGAAAATTACTAAAAATAATTTTTTCCATTTTCTTCTTCTTACTACTTTAGTTTATGGCTTTTATATCTTTATTTTAGGTAGTATTAAAGGGTTTAGTGCTCTTTATTTGGTCAAGTTTATGGGAATGAATTATTTTGTTAACTTAATCTTTTATGCTTTATGTTATAAAATACTTAGGCCTTACATAAAATTATCTAGGTGATAAGTATGAATGAAGATATCAATAGAATCATTCAAAAGAATAAACTTAAAAGGGAAAAATATGTAGATGGTAGTAGTGAACATTCTAGTGGGGAGTTACCTAAAAATTTAAAATATGTTAAAGGGTTAATTTCTAGAAGTTTAATTGCTATTATTTTTGTTTTGGGAAGTATTATATTTACAAATATTAGTGAAGAAAATAAAGCGTTATATCAAAAATATGTATTAGAAGATTCTTTAGAGTTTACTAAAATTAATGAACTTTATCAAAGTGTATTTGGAAAAGTGGATATGACTAAAAATGATGATGATGCAACAGAAGTGGTTTTTAAAGATATTTCTTATACTAATATTGAGCCTTTTAAAAATGGGGTGAAATTAACTGTAGGAATGAATGAAGTAGTAAATGTCATTACTAGTGGAATTGTGGTTTTTATTGGGGATAAAGATGATTTAGGAAATACCATTATTATTCAAGGAAATGATGGGGTAGATATATGGTATTCTAATATTACAGATAGTGATATTAAAGTATATGACTATGTAGAATCTGGAAATATTCTTGGTACTAGTAATAGTGATGATATTTATATTACGATATGTAAAGATGGCGAATTTATGAATTATGAAGAATATCAAGCATCTATTTAATATCCATGTATCTACTTATTTCCTTATTTTATCTTTTTTGTTTACGGGTCTCATTAAAAATATTATTTTGATTTATTTTATTGTACTATTTCATGAACTTGGACATCTATTTATTATTAAAGTACTTGGATATAAAATACTTAGAGTAGATATTTATCCCTCTGGTGGAGTAACACAAATTGATAAAAAGATTAATACCAAAATCAGTCATGATTTATTAATTGCTAGTTTTGGAATACTTTTTCAAATTATCCTTTATTGTATTTTTACTTTTCTTTATTCTTTTTCATTTATTAGAAGTAGTACTTATGAGTTGTTTTTCACTTATAATACAACTATATTACTATTTAATTTACTACCTATTATTCCTTTAGATGGTTATCAGTTTTTAAGGTGTATTTGGGAGATACTATTTCCTTTTAAAAAAGCCTTTAAAATTAGTTTTGTAATTAGTCTTATCGCTGTTTTACTTTTTATTACTTATAATCATCTTTTTTCTTTAAATAACTATTTAATTATTACTTTTCTTATTTATAAAATTATTTATGAATATAAAAACTTTAAATATCAAAATTATCGTTTTCAGTTAGAGCGATATTTAAATGATTTTCCTTATCAAAAAATTAAAAATGAAAGAAAAGTAGATTTATCTTTACTTAAGAAAGATACTTATCATTATTTTAAGAAGGGTAATACTTATGTTAGTGAGAAAAAGGTTTTGGGAAAGAAATTTTCGTTTTACTAATAAATGGTTTGACAAATGATTAAACTTTTGTTAGAATTATTCATGCGAGTAGCTTTATATTCGTAAAAAACCACTCTGAACTGGTTATAAAAGTTTAACTTACCATAAAGGTGCGTCTTAATAAGAAAAGGAGGAATGAATATGAAGGCAGTATTTGAAACTGGTGGAAAACAATATTATGTAGCAGAAAATGATGTGATCTACGTTGAAAAGTTAGCTCAAGAAGCTGGAAGTGAAGTAACATTTACGAATGTCCTAGCTGTTGATGGTAAAGTAGGTACACCATATGTTTCTGGTGCTAGTGTTGTTTGTTTAGTTGAAAAACATGGTAAACAAAAGAAGATTAAAGTCTTCAAATATAGACCTAAGAAGAAATATCGTAAAACTCAAGGTCATAGACAACCATACACTAAGTTAGTTGTTAAGAAAATTAATAAATAATTATGATTAAAGTACATATTAATAAAAATAAAATTGTTATTACTGGTCATGCTATGTTTGATGAGTATGGTAAAGATATTGTTTGTGCATCAGCATCTAGTATTGTCATTACAAGTATTAATGCATGTCTTAGAATTGATGATAGTTCTTTAACTTATAAAGAAGAACAAGATAAACTTACTATCGATGTTACTAGTAATAATCAAAATATTTTATTAATTATTGAAAATATGACTCAAATGCTAGAAGAACTAGCATTAACTTATAAAAAAAATATTAAAATAATAAAGGAGGATTAGACCATGAATTTTATGAAGCTTAATATCCAATTATTTGCTCACGTTAAAGCTCAAGGTTCTACACGTAATGGACGTGACTCAAGAGGTCGTAGATTAGGTGCTAAAGCTGCAGATGGACAAACTGTTACAGCTGGTTCAATTCTATATCGTCAAAGAGGAACAAAGATTTATCCAGGAGTAAATGTTGGAATGGGTAAAGATCATACATTATTTGCAAAAGTAAATGGTGTTGTTCGTTTTGAAAGACTTGGTAGAGATAAAAAGAAAGTAAGCGTTTACGAAGCATAGTAAATGCTTTTTTTGTAAAAATTTATATTTTACTAATATCACTCGTTTGATATATAGATGCTATTGATTTTGTTAGTGAATACTATCAGTTTTGTAGCTGAATGCTATTAAATTGGCAATTTGACTGATATCTATCTTTCTAGTATAGTGTTGCTAGAAAGGCGTGATAATATGAAATATAATATGGAATCATTAATGAATGATCTTATTTTTAAAGAAGCATTTGCGAACAAGCATAATAGAAAGGCACTAGAATTTTTACTAGAACTATTTCTAGATTTACCTAAAGGCTCCTTAAGAAATAAGTTGGAAGTAGAATATGAAAGTCATTTAGAAAAAAGCAATATTAAAGAAAAATCAGTACGTGGGGATATTATTATCAAGTATGATAATGTAACTATTAATCTAGAAGCTTATACTAGATTTGATCATAATTCATTAAGTAAAAGTGTATATTATGTAATGAAAATATATGTAAGCTATTTAAAGATAGGAGATTCTTACAAGGATATTGGAAAAACAATTCAAATTAATTTTGTAGATAATGCAACAATGATATTAGGAAATGAGGCAATAACTAACTTTTATATTACTAGTGAACATGATTTAAATGTAAAGTTGATACCTGATAAGTTCTGTATTAAGATAGTTCAAATTGACAAGATTAGGGAGTTAGGATATAATGAGAATGACTTAATCAAGTGGCTAAGATTTATTGCAGCAAGAGATTATGAAGAGAGAAAAGTTATAGCTGAAGGGGATGAACTATTAATGGAATTTAATGAATGGGTAAATAAATATGTAAATGATGATGAAACAAAAGAATTACTAGCTAAATGGTCAGATTATATTGCCGAAAATAAAGGATATGAAGAAGGAAAGGCAGAAGGGCGTAAAGATGAAAAAATAGAAATTGCTAAAAGTATGTTAGAAGATAATATACCTATTGAAACAATAGCTAAATTCACTAAACTAAGCATAGAAGAGATCGAACAATTAAAGGAAGAGAGTTAAATCTCTTTTCTTAAAATATTGATTATACAATATTATTAACTATGCTAAGATAACAATGTAAGAAAACCTACAAAAGTATTTTAGCATTATCAGCAGCAAGAGATTATGAAGAGAGAAAAGTTATAGCTGAAGGGGATGAACTATTAATGGAATTTAATGAATGGGTAAATAAATATGTAAATGATGATGAAACAAAAGAATTACTAGCTAAATGGTCAGATTATATTGCCGAAAATAAAGGATATGAAGAAGGAAAGGCAGAAGGGCGTAAAGATGAAAAAATAGAAATTGCTAAAAGTATGTTAGAAGATAATATACCTATTGAAACAATAGCTAAATTTACTAAACTAAGCATAGAAGAGATCGAACAATTAAAAAAAGAAAAATAAAAAAACAGAGTTTGTATCTCTGATTAATCTTCAAATCTAGCATCTAAGTAATAAATTGGTCTTTTTTCAGTTTTATCATAGTTTTTTTCAAAGTCAGTCATAATATTAGGTATTTTTCTTTCATCATGGTGTAAGTCAAGGCTTACTACTTCGAATGTATACCAATATTTTGATAAACTTTCTAGGGAATATTGGAATAATGTTTTATTATCGGTTTTTAAAATGATGTGTTTATGTTTTTTAAATATTTTATCATATAGTCTTAAGTAAGACTCGTGAGTAAATCTTTTCTTTTCATCTTGTTTTTTTGGCCATGGTTCAGAGAACGTCAGATAAATTGTATCTATTTCTTTGCCAAAGAATTGATCTAAATCTCTAGCATCAGCATTAATTAATTTTAAATTAGGTAAGTTTTGTCCTCTTAATCTTTCTACTGCTTTTACTAATTGAGAATCATATAATTCTAAGCCAATAAAATTAATATTGGGATAGTTTTTTGCCATATTGATTATAAAATCTCCTCTACCAGTACCTAATTCTAAATGAATTGGTTTATTGTTTTCAAAAAGAAGATTCCACTTATTTTTATATTCTTTAGGATTACTTATTAAATAAGGGCTTTTATTAATTATTAATTTTGCATCTTTAATTACATTGTAACGCATAAAATCACTCCTAAAAGTATTATAACATTTCTTTCTTTATTCGTAAATAATAGTTCATAATAATATTGGCAATCTAGATATTTGATGTTGATTAACACAGTTACAACATCTTTTTGTTTTCCAAAAGCTTTAATTATGATATACTTAATAGAGAGGTTTGATATTTATGCAAGAAATCGTTTTATCTATTATGGAGCAATTTGGTTATTTTGGTGTTTTTTTCCTTATTGCTGTTGAAAATATATTTCCACCAATTCCTTCTGAGGTAATTTTACTTTTTGGTGGATTCATGACTACTTTTACTAAATTACATGTAATTGGAGTTATTTTAGCTGCGACACTTGGTTCATTACTTGGGGCAATTGTTTTATATTATATTGGTAAAATTCTAAATAAGGAAAGATTAAAAAGAATTGTTTCTGGTAAAGTAGGTAAAATACTAAGACTAAAGGCTAGTGATATAGAGAAGGCTGATCATTGGTTTGATACAAAAGGAAATAAAACAGTTTTCTTTTGCCGATTTATTCCTATAGTAAGAAGTTTAATTAGTATTCCGGCTGGTATGAGTGAAATGCCAATGCCTAAATTTTTGATTTATACGATTTCGGGATCTTTGATTTGGAATTCAGTTTTAACGATTATTGGAGCTAAAGTCGGAGATAATTGGGAGTCTATTTTAGGTATATTTGATCAATTTTCTCATGTTGTATTAATTATTTTGATTATTATTTTTGTTTTAATTGTTGGAATATTTTATTATAAGAGACTACATAAGAAAAATAAGGCGTAGGGGATATATATGAAAAAAGGGTTTGCTCTTTTGGAAACAATTATTGTTATTACTTTTGTTACGGTGTCTTTGCTTTTGTTATATGGTACTTTTACTAGCATGATCGATAATAGTAGAAAAAATATTTTGTATGATGATGCTTCTAATATTTATCGGATGTATTATTTAAAAGAGTATTTAGAATTATATGATTTACAAAATTATATGGATGGAGTAGATATTAGGGAAATTACCTGTGAAGATTTTTCTACCAATAGTTGTTCTTTGTTATTTGATGAATTTGAACTTGAACATCTTTATTTAGTTAAATATGGACTTAAAGATTATCAAGAAAGTAATTATTCTAGTACGTTTAATCAATATTTGTATTCTTTATCTAATGAAAGTGATTATTCTTATCGTTTAGTTGGTGAATTTATTATAGAAGATGAATATCATTATGCTAGTATTGGGGTGATGAAGGAATGAGGAAGGGATTTACTATTTTAGAACTTTTAATTAGTATTGCTCTTATTTCAGTTGTTCTTTTATTACTTTTAAGAGTGATGATGGCACTTGAAGTGATTAATCATGATACGAGTTATGCTAGTGATGATGAAATAGCTAGAACAGAAATTATTCAAAATATTGAAAGTGATTTTATTCGTCAACATTTGAATGGTTTACAAATAGAAAAAAATAATGAACAAATTGTTTTTTATTTGGATATGGATGAAGATAAACAATTGATTGTTAGTAAAAATAGTATTACTTATGATGGAGAAGTCTTTTCTATTAAGAGTGTTAATGCTCAGTATGGTTTATGTATAGATTATACTTATACTGATTTAGAAAATGATTATTATCTAATTAACTTTACTATTCCTGTTTATATTGATGGGGAAAATACAACTAGTAGGGATGATCTTATTTTTACTTATATGGGATTAAAAAACGAGTATAGCTCTTATCCAAATGAATTTGTTTGTTAGAATATTAGAATTAAGATTACACTAATTAAAACATGGAGGATTCTTCCTTTTAAAAAAGAATTGTATTTTATTTTTGTATCTTCTAATATTGCTTTGATTTGGGTATGAATACTTAATCCACCAAAGGAAATAATAGCAATGGCAATTATTTCTTTTATTTTGCTGTAAATTTCTAGGTTGATTAAGTTATTTAAGCCGTTGGTTATTTCTAGGAAACCAGAAATTATTGTTTTTAATAAATCGTTATTTTGAAATGGGCTGGTAATGATGTAAGTTACTAGCATATAAAAAGTTACTGTTCCTAAAATCATGAGTAAAGTTGACATGGTTCTATTTAAACTTTTAATTAATATATTTCCTTTTTGGGTTGTTTCTTTATTAAACATACTTTTTGTAATTTGAGGAGCTTTTTTTCTTAGTAAAATACCAATGATTATATTGGATAGGTAATGAATGATCATGATTTTAACAGCTATATTTATGGGAAAAATTGTACTTAACATTATTGTTAAAAATAAAGGATTAGAAAAATAAGTGAAGGCTAGGAAGTGACTGGCTTCTTCGCTAGATAATTTGTTTGTTGTTACTAATTCTTTTAAAATATAAGCATTGCTTGGTGTACCACTAATTAAGCTCATGATGAATACATATGCTCCTAAACCGTTTGTATGAAATATTTTTAAAAATAACTGATTAAATAATAAATAAAAATAATAAGGAATATTTAGATTAATTAATAAATCATTTATAATAAACATGGGAAATAAAGAGACAAAAACTTTCTTTAAAAATAGGTTTGTAGCATTTAATATGACTTCTGCTATTTCTTTATTATTTTTAAAAATAAAGAAAATACTAATAAAACAGAATAAACAAAAAGTAAAATTCATTAATTTTTCCTTCATAATTGCCTCTTTATTTGATATAATTTATTAGGTGATATTAATTGTTTACTAAAATATATGAAAAAATAAAAGAATTTATTAAAGAGAATTATAAGGAATTAATTGTTTTAGTTGTGGTGGTTTTATTATTTGCGATTAAACTTCCTTATACAATTTATACTCCTGGTGGGGCAGTTAATTTGAATGATCGAATTACGGTAGAAGATGGGTATGAAGTTGAAGGATCTTTTAATATGGCTTATGTTTCTATGGTTAGAGGATCTATTCCGTTTTTATTGATTTCTTATGTAATTCCTGATTGGGATATCGTGGCTGCTAGTGATGTTACGGCTGAAGGAGAAGATATGGATGAGATGCTTGAGCGAGAAAGGCTTTATATGCAACAGTCTATGGATGCAGCGATTATTAATGCTTATCTTGCAGCTGGAAAAGATGTTAATATTACAGGTACGATTAATGAAGTTAGTTATTTGACTCAGGAAGCTGATACGGATTTGGAAATAGGAGATCAAATTTTAAGTGTTGATGGGAAAGAAATTTCTTCTTTAGATGATCTTAAGGAAATTATTGAGGAAAAGAAAGTAGGAGAGAAAGTTTCTTTAACTGTGTTACGTGATGGTGAAGAAAAAGAGTGTTATGCCACTACTTATGATTTAGATGGAGTAAAAATAGGAGTTAGTTTACTTACTACTTATGAATATGATACTGATCCTTCGGTTGATATTACTTCTAAGGCTAGTGAAGCTGGTTCTAGTGGAGGACTGATGATGAGTCTTACTATTTATAATCAGTTAGTTCCTGAGGATATTACTGGTGGAAAGAAAATTGTGGGAACTGGTACTATTGATATTGATGGTAATGTTGGAGAAATAGGGGGAGTTAAATATAAACTTATTGGGGCAGTTAAGAATGATGCAGATATCTTTATGTGTCCTCTTGAAAATTATGAAGAAGCAATAAGTGTAGCTGAAGAAAAAGATTATGATATTACTATTGTTTCAGTTGCAACTTTTGAAGAAGCA
Organism: uncultured Bacilli bacterium; assembly: GCA_944358145.1. Classification (GTDB taxonomy): domain Bacteria; phylum Bacillota_I; class Bacilli_A; order RF39; family UBA660; genus Caccenecus. Next base: position 12,848 of record CALVQO010000007.1, read on the forward strand.
ATAAAAAAATTAGAAGAATTATCTTCTAATTAAGTTTACAATATTTGAAGGAATGCGAAGTCTTGTTGCATTTCTTTTTATTTGTTCTTCATCTAAATCAGGTGTTTGACATAATTTTAAAAAAGTATTTGCATCCTGTTCATTTGGTATAGCAAAATATATAGGTAATACTAATTTAGATGCTTCTAAATCATTTATGCTACTTGCAATAATTGGTACTCTTTTTGGTGATACAAATTCACCAAAAGTAATGATTTCTTCTAAAGATGAAGATAATATTTGATCATCACTAATTTTAAATTTAGCTTCTTTTTCTTTTTTTACACTTTTATGATCATATGGCGCTTGTTTTAAAAATAAAGATATTTTAATCTCTAGATCGATTTGATTTGCTTGTTCATTAATTACGCTTTCTATAAATTTTCTAAAATCTTTGCTTCTTATTATTAAATTAGTAATAGAACTAGATTTTAATATAATTTGATAGTAGCATTCAAATAAAGCAAAAGAATAATTACGAGGGGTGTTTTTAATTAAGGTTAAAATTTCATCTACTTCTTTTTTAACACTAAAATATTTTTTGCTTGCTAGAGATTTTGTTGTAGCTATTCCTCTAGCTACTAACTCTTCTTGTTTTAAAATTAGTTTTTCTTCCATATATTTTTGAGGTAAAATAAATTCTCCTTCATAGCTTAACGTAGCTGTTTTAATTTCTAGCTTTTCATGATCAAAATTGGTTAATGATGGTTTATAAAATTCAATTGTTTTATCTTTTAGTTTTCCGCTTATATACATTTTAATCCTCCTTATCATAATCATCTAAAAAATAATATTTGATATTATCTTTGTGAAATCCAAGTATTTGATTTAAATTAATATTTTCCATGCTTTTAAAAATATTATAATCAATATATGGATTTATTTTTCTTAATTCACTAATTAATTTTTTTATTTCTTTCCGTTTGCTTTTTTCTTCATCAATAACACTTTCAATTGTCATTTTACATGCACAATTTAAAAAATTCAATTTGTTATATTTGCTCCATGATATAATATCTTGTTCTTTGATTAAATACATTGGTCTAATTAGTTCTAATCCAATAAAGTGTTCACTATGTAGTTTAGGCATCATGGTTTTGATCTCAGCTCCATATAACATAGATAAAAAATTTGTTTCAATTACATCATCAAAGTGATGACCTAATGCTATTTTATTGCATCCTAGTTCTTGAGCTTTATTGTATAAATGCCCTCTACGCATTCTAGCACACATATAACATGGACTTTTATGATTCATTACTTCAACAGAAGCAAAGATATCACTGTTAAAGATTTCAATGGGAATGTTTAAATCCTTAGCATTCTTTTTGATTTGCTCTAAATGTTCTTTGGTATATCCAGGATTCATGACAACATAGTATGCTTCAAAATTTACTTTTCCATGTCTTTTTATTTCTTGAAAACATTTAGCCATTAAAAATGAATCTTTACCACCACTGATACAAACCATGATTTTATCGTGATCATTAATTAGTTTATATTCTCTTATTGCTTTAGTAAATTTGCACCATATTTCTTTTCGATACTTTTTGATGATGCTTCGTTCTATTTCTTGATATTTCTCCATACGAGTCAGCCTTTCTTTTTCTTAGGTATTATATCTTAAAAGTTTTATTTATTCAAGGCTTGTAGTTGTTTATCCTAATTATTTATTATATAATAGAGAAAGAAAAGGTGGATATGATGAGATTAGAAGTATTAGAAAAAATAGGTGAAATTCGAGTATTATTGGAAGAAATGGAATTAGAAAATATTAGTGAACTTGAGGATATGTTAGAACAGTTTCAAGAAAAATTAAGAGAAGAATATTATTTAGAATTTTTAGGACGATATAAAGATTTAGCTGATAGTGATGAGGATATTTCAGAAGCTATTGAAATATTAGAAGGCATGTTAGAGGATTATCAGGATGTACTTGATGAAAATTTTATAGACACACTAGAAGAAATTATTGATGATTTAAATTATTTAGATGAAGAAGATATTACTGCTAAAAAAGAATTATTAAGTTCTTATTTAGATGAATTCCCTCAGTAAATATGCTTTTTAGTTAGTTATTTTTTTGAAACTAAACTAACAGTCGATAGTAATATTTTCGTATATATGTTAAGCTGTTTTTGGGTGATGAAATATGGATAATAATAAGATTGGTAAATTTATCGCTGTTTTAAGAAAGAAAAAAGGTCTCACGCAAAAAGAGTTGGGAGATAAGCTTTTTGTTACGGATAAAGCTGTTAGTAAATGGGAAAGAGGACTTAGTTTACCAGATATTGCTATATTAGAAAAACTTGCTTTAGAACTTGATACGGATATTTATCATATTTTACAAATTGAAAAGAAGAATGATATTGATGTTGAGAAAATTATTCGAGAAGAAAGATTAAAAATGAAAAAGCAAGTTAATCGGAAAATTTTGATTATTTGTTTTTTGCTCTTTCTTTTTGTTGGTTTTATTTTATTTAAATTTGTTTCTTTTGGTTATCAAGTTTATCCTATAAGATATACACATAATACCAATAAATTAATTCATTTTGGTGTTCCTAAATATTCTTTTTGGTTTCAAAATGTGGAAGATAGTTATTCATTTAAAAGTTTTAGAGGTAGTAGTGTTTTAAAACATGAAATGAGAAATTATTTAAATACTTTAGATAAACTTAGTTGTAATCATACTAGTTATTACTATGATTCTTTAGCAGATATTACTTTTGTTGATTATCAAGTTCAAGGAAATTTGTTTTATCATACTCTTACTTATAGCGTTAGAAATGGAAATTATTGTAATACTTTACAAGTAGAAGAATATACCAATAAATTAGGATCTATTAGTGCACCTAAAAACTTATATGCTGAGGATTCTTTGTTACATATTTATTTAGATCCTTCTTTAAAAGTGAAAGATCATGTTAATGAATGGACTATTGTTTTATATGTTTATTATCAAACTCAACTTATTGAAGAGTCAAAGGGAACTTTTGAAATTAATGGTAATGAGCTTACTTATTATAGAACTACTATATCTAAACAAGATGAAGAATTAGATATTCCTACTATTTCAAATTTTATTATTAAAGATCAGAAGTTAATATTAGAAGATAATTATTTAGATCAATATGAAAAAAGTATTATATTGAAGTAGGGGATGAGTTATGAAGAAGGTTATGAATAAAATAAAAATTAATATTTATTTTTGGACAGTTTTATTTGTTTTAGTTAGTATTATTGTTCAGTTTGTTTTATATTTGTTTGATATTCGATTTAGATTAGTTGTTATTTTTGTGATTTTAATAGGGACTTTTCTTGGTTTTGCTTTAGGAATTTTACAGCAGATTTTTTCTTCTTTTGATAAAAAAATGATTCTTTTAAAATCTGTGGGAGCACTTATTTTATGGGGTATATTATTTGTTCTTTTTATGCCTTTTATCAGTACAAGATCTTTGATTAGTTATGGTTATGAATATATTACTTCTCTAGATAATTTAAAGTACGTAGCACTTGTTTATGAAGAAGAATACGAAGATATTGATTATTATTCATATTATGGTCCACTTTTTATGGGGACAGAAGTAAAAGTTCATGGTAACTTTAAAGAAAATGATCGTAATCCTTTTATTGATACAGAGCATTTACAAGATATAGAATATTTTTATTATGATAAAGGAAAAGTAACTTTAATAAAAGATGTTCAACTTATTCGTGATGATGAAGGGAATATTGTAGATTATAATATTTCTACCAACGATTTTAAAGATACTGATTTTTTTGATAAGAGTGAAAATTATTTGTTGCCAGAAGAGGAAGAAGTTTTATATGAAGTTAGTTTTGGTGATACCATTATTCGGTTTGGAAGAGTTGATTATGTGCTAGGACAAAATATGCTAGTAAATGTTTTAAGGAGTCCTGATCATGGAAAAAATTTTTATGATGTTTCTTCTTCAACGATTCAAGTTAGTAATGAAGCAAGATTTGTTTTCTTAAATGAGAATTTGGGGTTTGCTCTTTCTGATGGTAGAGTTTTATTAAATAGTGATAGAGGGATGTATGTTACTTGTGATGGTGGTGAAACTTTTGATGAAGCTCATTTTAATTATCAGCAAGAAGGTGTTTCTTATTTAACAGTTGATGGTTTACCTTATTTGGATGATGGTGTTTTAAAAGTGAAAGCTTTGGCTTATTATTTAGATAAAGATAAAGATGCTTATCAAAATAAGGAATTAATTTTTGTTAGTAATGATCAAGGATTAACATGGAGTTTAGAGAGTTAATTGGATAGCTAGAATATAGCTATCTTTTATCATTAATAGAATTATTTTGAAAATAAAAAAAGCTCTTAAGAGCTTTCAAACACTAAATGGTGCACGTGAAGGGACTCGAACCCCCATGGAATTAACCGCTAGATCCTAAGTCTAGTGCGTCTACCAATTCCGCCACACGTGCATTAAATGGTGGACCTCGTAGGACTCGAACCTACGACCGCCCGGTTATGAGCCGGATGCTCTAACCAACTGAGCTAGAGGTCCACTTGCTTATTCATAATATCACATTATAGACTGAGTTTCAAGTTATTTTTTTGTGTTTTCGTAATTATTTGCTATTTTTATCTATTAATATACTTTTAGGATAAGGTTTTCTTTCATCAGTTAAACATAATAAATAATCAATGGAAGTATTGTAAAAGTCTGCTAGCTTTTTTAGGATTTCAGTAGGTATGTCATTAGTTCCAACTTCATATTTAGAGTAACCTGTTTGAGACATGTTTAAATACTTTGCAATATCTTTTTGTAATAAATCTTTGTCCTCTCTTAAATCTTTTAATCTGTTCATTAGTATCATCCTTTTTCTTGTTAACTTTATCATAATCTAAATTGGAGTATTGACATTTAGCCTAAAATGGGTTATATTTTATTTGTAAGCTAAAATAGGTTATGTGAATTATGATTTTGTATTAACATTAATATATGATGTTATACTTCATGAAAGGAATTAGTTATGGAATTTGAGGGTTTAAAAAGAGGACATTTAAAGAGAAATATTATCATAGGAATAGTAGCAGTACTACTAATTAGTGCAGTAATACTTAACTTTACCAGAGCAAAATATAAAACAGCACAAGATGTACCCATAGCAAGTGGTACAATAAACTATGAACTGGGAGATGTAAACTTAATTGGTGTGTATCTTCAAAATGGTGATGATTACACCAAAAGTGATACTATCCCTGATTCAGGATATGTATTAAATGAAGAGAAAAGCTATTGCAAAATTGGTGATGAAGTACAAAGTAATATGACTATTACTTATGATGTAAACACCAAAACACTAAATGTTTCCCCAATAACGACAAAGGGTACTAAATGTTATCTTTATTTTGATGAACATAGAATTTCATTGAAAGATGCAATACTTGCTAATTCCAAAAGAGGTGAGGGGACACCGGATTTTAGTAAAACCAGTTGTACCAATGGATGTGAAGAAGTAACAGTAGGATTATATGAAGAGAGTACAAGTAAAGGAACAACGTATTATTTTAGAGGAGATGTAGAGGATAATTATATTTCATTTGCAGGATACTACTGGCGAATTATAAGGATTAATGAAGATGGATCAATAAGAGTAATTTATAATGGCGAGAAATCAGTTGTAAATAGTGCTGGAAAAGAAACAGTACTTGCTAATGGTTATAATGATGGAAGTACAGATTATACCCAAATACAGACAAGTGCATTCAATAGTTCATCTAATCGAAGTGAATATGTAGGATTCCGGTATACAGAGGCAAGTCAACGACCAAGTAATCCGAATACAGGAACAGAAAGTATGATAAAAGGAGTACTAGATACATGGTATAGTAATAACTTGCAAGCATATGATAGTATGATCGTAAGTACACCGGGATTTTGTAATGACCGAGAAATGGCAAGTGGATATACATGGAGTAGTCAACCAAGTAGTTCAATACTATATAATACTATCGAAAGAAGTCAGAATGGGACACCAACTTATGAATGTAGTAATACTAATGATTTATATCAAATCAAAATTGGATTAATCACGGCAGATGAAGTGAGATATGCAGGAATGGTGAATGGTAAAACCAATACAAAAATTTATCTTTATACGGGAAATACTTATTGGACCATGTCTCCCGGTTTCTTTACCGGCATTCTTGCTAGCGTATTTTATATTGAGTCTGGTGGAGGATTTTTTTGGTACACCCCTGTAGTTAGTACACTAGGCGTACGTCCTGTAATAAATCTATCTGCTGATACTACCATAAAATCAGGAAATGGCACTATTTCCTCAGTTTATGAAGTTTAAAAAATTTTGGGAAGGCTTATCTTTCCTTTTTCTTTTTAATATATGTATTGTTTTAGGACTTCCTATTGTTATTTATGGAGATATGGCTTTAGCTGGATTTGGAATAGTGGATATTGTTATTTTGTTTTTGTCTAGTTTTTTATTATTTTGGTTTGCGAGAAGTGAGAGAACAATAAGTAGGAAAGAAGCGATTATTATGTTAGCTATATTTGCTTTTTATTATGCTTATTTAATTATTTAGTTTGTTAAAATAAGTGTAAAGTGGGTTTATTTACTCATTTTTTTGTGTTATCATAATTTATGGTGGTAAAATATGCAAGACATACTTAAGAGAATAGAAGATTATGCTTTAGAAGAAATTATGGGTGAACGTTTTGCTTCTTATGCTAAAGAAATTATTCAAGATAGGGCTATACCTGATGTAAGAGATGGATTAAAACCTGTACAAAGAAGAATTTTATTTGCTATGTATAAAGCAGGGAATACTTATGATAAGAAATATATTAAAAGTGCAGCAACAGTTGGAGATGTTTTAGGTAAGTATCATCCTCATGGAGATTCTAGTGTATATGATGCAATGGTTAGAATGAGTCAGTGGTGGAAACAAAATGCTATTTTAGTAGATATGAAAGGTAATAATGGATCTATGGATGGTGATTCTGCTGCAGCTTATCGTTATACTGAGGCTAGGCTTTCTAAAATTAGTAATGAATTACTTGCTGATTTAGATAAGGATACGGTTAAATTTGCTCCTAACTTTGATGACCGATTATTAGAACCTACTGTTTTACCAGCTAAATTTCCTAATTTGCTTGTTAATGGTACAATGGGAATTAGTGCAGGATATGCAACCAATATTCCTCCTCATAATTTAGGAGAGATTATTGATGCTACGATTAAAAGAATTGATAGTCCTAATTGTTATTTGGATACAATATTAGATATTGTTAAAGGTCCTGATTTTCCAACTGGAGGTATAGCTTGTGGTATAGATGGGATTCGTGATGCTTTTAAGACTGGTAAAGGTAAAGTTATTGTAAGATGTAAATATGATATTGTTAAAGAAAAAGGAAAAGAAAAAATTGTAATTACAGAGATTCCTTATGATGTAAATAAAGCTATGTTGGTCAATAAAATTGATGGAATTAGAATTGATAAGAAAATTGATGGTATGGCTGAGGTAAGAGATGAATCGGATAGAGAAGGACTTAGAATTGTTATTGATTTAAAGAGTGGAGCTAATCCAGAGTTAATTCTTGCTTATTTGTTTAAGAATACTGATTTGCAAATTTCTTATAATTATAATATGGTTGCTATTGTTAATCGTGTTCCTAAAACTTTAGGAATATTAGAAATATTAGATGCTTATATTGCTCATCAAAAGGAAGTAGTCATTAAAAGAAGTGAATTTGATTTAGCTAAGAATGAAAAAGAAATGCATATTGTTGATGGTTTAATTAAATGTTTGTCTATTTTAGATGAAGTAATTAAAGTTATTCGAGCTAGTAAGAATAAGAGTGATGCTAAAAATAATTTGGTAAGTAGTTTTGATTTTACGATGGAACAAGCAGAAGCTATTGTTACTTTACAATTATATCGTTTAACTAATACTGATGTTTTAGAGCTTCAGGAAAAAAGAGAAAAATTAGCTAAATTAATTGAAGGGTTAAAAGCTATTTTAAATGATGAAGAAGTACTTAAGTATGTGATGAAAAAAGAACTTAAATTAATTAAAAAAGAATATGAAACTCCTAGAAAAACACAAATAGAAGAAGAAATTAAAGAAATAAAAATAGATGCTAAAGAAATGATTCCTAAAGAAAATGTTGTTCTTGTTGTTACCAATGAAGGATATGTTAAGAGGGTTAGTAGTAAGAGTTATGCAGCATCTACAGAAGATACAACACTTAAACCAGGAGATTTTGTTACGTGTTTATATGAATGTAATACTTTAGATACTTTAGTTGTATTTACTAGTTTTGGTAATTATTTATATATTCCGGTATATAAGATTCCTGATGTTAAATGGAAAGAGCTTGGTAAACATGTTAATAATATTATTATGATGAGTGAAGGGGAAGAAGTTGTTGCTTCATTTATTTATCATGCTGATGATATTTATGTTTTAGCGACTAAAAATGGTATGGTTAAAAGAACAAAAGCTAGTGATTTTGAAGTGGCTAGATGTTCTAAACCAATGCTAGCCATGAAATTAAAAGATAAAGATATTTTAGTTGATGTTAAAAAAGATTTAGGCAAGGTTATCTTAGTTACAGAAAATGGTTATTATTTGAATTATTCTAGTGAAGAAATACCTCTAGTTGGAGCTAAAGCTGCAGGAGTTAAAGGAATTAATTTGAAAGATGATGTTGTTAAAAATATGGTTAGTTATGATGAACATTCAGAATATTTAACCATATTTACTGATAATAAAACAGCTAAGAGGGTTAAATTAAATGAAATGGAAGTTCATTCTCGAGCTAAAAAAGGAAGTTTACTGTTAAAGAAAACAAAGACCGTGACTTATAAAGTTTTGAATGCACTTTTAACTAGCTCTAGAGATTTAATTTTAACTAAAGCTGATAGTGATATTCAAATTTTTAAAAATAGTGATATTGCTATTATGGATTTAGCTTCTACGGGTTCTAATATTAGTAAATATAAATTAGATCAAGCTAGTGTAGTGGCAGTAAAAGAAAAACAAGAAGAACCAGTAAAAGAGATTAAACAAGAAGAAGAAAAGAAGCAACCTAAAAAGTTATCTATGGCTGATTTTATTGATGATTTTAAATTATAAGAGCTTTGGCTCTTTTTTTCTTTTGACAACCACACTGAAATTATTTTATTTTTCAGTGTGGTTGTCAAAGGTAAGTATTAGATTGATCCATTGTAGAAAAGTGCTTTTTTTGATATAATATAGATAATTTAAGGGAGATGATTTAAATGAAGTGTATACTGATGAATAAGAATACAGAGGTATTAATAGCAGAATATAATGAAGTATCTAAATTCTTTGATAGGATTATAGAAGTTATTAATATTCATTATGCTCCTTATATTATAGAAAGTATATATGAAGTGGGAGATGATAATAGCAATGCTCTTAGAACTAATCTAAGTGAATGGTTTAAGGGAAGAGGTATTCCTTCTTGGAGAGATAAATTAGATCTTCTTTTACATAGACTTAATATTGATACACCTAGTGAATTATTAGATAAAGCTTTTGGATTATCCTTATCAGATCAATATTGGATAAAACCTTATAATAGCAATATTACTTATGATGATATAAACTTTTTTGATCATGATTTTCTATATGCAGAATTTTTAGAAGCATCACTTTCTAAAAATAGTAAAACTATTGTAAGTGAATATTCTTTAAAAACTCCTAATAATACAACGGATGGAATGCTTAAAAAAGCTTGGATTATTGAAGATGGTATAAGATTTTTGCTTAAGGGTGGATATAAAGATGAATTATTGCAACCATTTAATGAAGTTTTAGCAAGTGAAATATCTAGACGTCTTCATTTTGATCATGTAGAGTATGTGCTTGATACTTATAAAGATACAGTAGTATCTATTTGTCCGTGTTTCGTTACTAAAGATACAGAACTTATTACTTGTTATCAAATTAGAAATGATATGAAAAGACATGATAATATAGAAGATTATGAAGAATATATAAGAGTACTTGAAGAACATGGAATAAAGGATGCTAGAACAAAATTAGAAAATATGTATATCCTTGATTATCTTATTATGAATGAAGATAGACATCTTAATAATTTTGGTATTATTAGAAATGTCAATACTTTAGAATGGGTAGATGTTGCTCCTATATTTGATAATGGGCAAAGTCTTAATATAAGGTATTATGATGATGAAGAACTTCATCTATCTGGTGAGGGAAGATTGTTTTATGAAATTAAACCTTTTGATGAAATAATTAAAGTAGTAAAAGATATAAAAAGAATAGATTTATCTTTACTGGATGGAGTAGTAGAATGGTTTGATGATCTTCTTCATGAATATCAACATTTGACAGGATTCTCTGATACAAGAATAAATAGATTATGTATTGTTCTAAATAGGCAGATAGATAAGTTAAAAGAATTACAAGGGAATAGTTAATATTTTCTTTTTTTGTAAAGTGGTTTTATCTCAAAATGTAAAATATAATAATAAATAAGAAATGGAGAGTATTTACTTACCGGTTCGGCTAAATGCATACAGGAACAGGAAGAATATCTAGAGTGTTAATACGATCAATGAGTTTATATGAATTATGGGAATCTACAGGAGAAGTATCTTTTCAAGATATTTTAGAAGGAAAAGATATTTTAGGAACATTAAAATTATCTTTGGAAGATTTAGCTAGTATTATTGTAAGAGGTGGTTGGCCTGCATCTATTGATGTAAAAAGTGATAAAAAATATATATTTGCAACAGAATACGTTAAATCACTAATTCATGAAGATGTTCGTGAAATTGAAGGCATAGAAAGAAATCCAGAAAAGATGCAAAATGTTTTAAGAAGCCTTGCTAGAAATATTGCTACACAAGTATCGACTGCAACAATTGAAAGAGATGTTAAAAATTGTTTTGGGTTTGATATATCTAGACCAACTATAGCTGATTATTTAAATACATTGGAAAGATTATTTGTAATTGAAAATGTAAAAGCTACAAATTTAAATTTTCGCAGTAAACATGCAATAAGAACAAAACCAAAGAGATATTTTGTAGATCCTTCTATTGCTACTGCTATTCTTGAAGTAAAACCTCAAGATTTAGTAAATGATTTAAATCTATTTGGTTTTATGTTTGAATCTCTTTGTATGAGAGATTTAAAAATATATACTGGTGGTTATGGAGAAAATATTACTTTTTATCGTGATGAAAAGGATTTTGAAGTGGATGCTATTTTTAGGACGAGTAGTGGAAAATGGGGTGCTATAGAAATAAAACTTGGAGCAGGTTATATTGATGAAGCAGCAAATAATCTTTTAAAATTTAAAGAAAGAATTGATATTAAAAAGTGCGGGGAACCAGCGTTTTTAATGGTATTAACAGGAACTAGTTATTCCTATAAGCGTGAAGATGAAGTAGTATATGCAGGAGGTGTAGGTGCTAAGAGTAATCTATCGTATTATTTGTATACTAGTAACGAATATTGGACCGTGTCTCCGTATCGTTTCTCTTCTGCGGGTGCGGCTTATGCGTTCTACGTAGATTCCGATAGTGGTGGGATTATCAATCTCTCTGGAGTGAATAACACGTATGGTGTCAGACCTGTTATTAATATCTCATCTAATGTAACAGTGACTGGTTCTGGAACTATAGCAGATCCTTACATCGTTTCTTAAAGTTTAAAAGTTTAGCTTAAATGCTGAACTTTTTTGTATTAATTTTTTCTTTTTGACATATAGTTTAGTGGTGAAGGTTTATGTCAAAGAAAGATGAATTTAAAGTGTTTGCTAAGACGCATCCAGAGTTAGTAGAAAGTATTAGAAATGGTGATGCTTCGTGGCAAAATTTATATGAGATTTATGATATTTATGGAGATGATGATCGAGCTTGGAAAAATTATTTAAAGAAATCAACTCCAACTAGTGTTAATCCCCTTACCGATATTGTTAAAAATATTGATATGGATTCTGTACAAAAACATATTAATACAGCGCAAAAAGCTTTGGGATTAGTTCAAGAGTTGACGGGTAAGAGTAGTGGTGCTAGTACAGTTAGTAAAGGACCAGTAACACCTAGACCAATTAATAAGTTTTTTGAGGATTAATAATGCAAGTTAGTGCTTTAATAGAATTAAAGAAAGATAAAAAGATGATGGATTTACTTAAACTTAATTCTTATTGGATTAAAGAATTAAATCGAGATCCAATAAGAATTAAAGCTTATAAAGAAGATATGAAAGTGAAATATCGACTTAGAGCAACTGATAAAATTAGTGATGCGATAGATAATATTGATATTATTAGTAATGTATTAAGTGCTTTAAAATAGTTGTCTTTTTAATTTTTGTTTGCTATACTTTTTGTGGAGATGATTTTTAATGGATGAAAAAGTTGTTGTGAATCAAGGGATGCCTCATTATTTACCAGAGTTTGATAATCCTTTATATGATTTAAAGAAAAGGCAAGATGAGTTAAAAAGTGAAATGCTATTAAGAATAAAAATGGGGAATTTTAGTCAGTTATATCCTTTAATTTCTCATTTAAATTTAACTCAAGAAGAAAGAAATGAAATTGTTCTTGATTGGTTTTTAGAGGGTAATTTGAATTTATGTGATGCTTATGGAGAAGCGGTTAAAGATAATGATTTAGAAACAATAAAAAGAGTTGATACTTTTTATGATAAAGAAGTAATGAGAAGATAGTGGAACCTTCTCCTTTTTTTTGATATAATTAGTTTGGTGGTTATTATGGAGAAGTTTATTCCAGATATGTATCAAAAAAGTATTTATGATATTGATTATCGTAAATTGAATAAAAAAGGAATTAAATGTTTATTATTTGATTTGGATAATACTTTAGTTCCGGTAAATGAGAGTGTACCTACGAAAAGAGTGAAAGAGTTATTTACTGTGTTAGAAAAAGATTTTAAAGTAATTATTATTTCTAATAGTGGGAAAAAGAGATTAATTCCTTTTAAAGAAGGATTAAATGTTGATGTGGCTTTTTCTAGTCATAAACCATTTAAAAAGAAATATTTGAAAATTATGGAACTTTATGGATATAAATATCATGAGATAGCAGCGATAGGAGATCAGTTGTTGACAGATATATTGGGAGCTAATCGTATAGGGATTACTTCTATTTTGATTAATCCTATTGGAGATTATGAGAAATTTTGTACGAAAATTAATCGGTTTTTAGAAGGATTTGTCTATCGAAAATTAAGAAAAAGAGGGATATTGCAAAAGGGAGAGTATTATGAGTAAGTTTTGTTTAGGTTGTGGAGTTAAAATGCAAAGTGAAGATGAATTTCAATTGGGTTATACTCCTAATTTAAAAAATGATTATTGTAAGAGATGTTTTCGACTTAAGAATTATGGGGAAGTAAAAGATGGGGAAGTAATTGATGAAGGAAAAATATTTAAAAGAGTAAATGGGGGAAGTGGTATGGCTTTCTTTTTGGTTGATTTTTTAAATATTAGTGATTTTACTTTAAATCTTTACAGAAGAATAAATATTCCTAAAGCATTAGTAATTAGTAAGAGAGATACTTTGAGAAAAGAAGTGAAGGAAAGTAAAGTTAGAGCTTGGCTAAAACAAGTTTATCCAGTAGAAGAGCCAATTTTATTTATTAGTAATAAGAGCTATTATCCTTCTAGTAATATCTTTAAAGTTATGGATGAAAATCAGGTAAATACAGCTTATCTTATGGGTGTTACTAATGCCGGTAAGAGTACTTTTTTGAATCTTTTACTTCAAAAAAATGGTTTAAAGCCTCAGATTTTGGCTAGTAAAAAGCCTAATACGACAATGGATTTTATTCCGATAAAAATTGGTGATTATACGATTATTGATACACCTGGTTTTTCTTATTTGCATGATGATTATCCTCTTATTAATAAAGAAATAAAACCAATTAGTTATGTTGTTAAAGCGAATACTTTGTTAGTGGTAGGAGATTATATTTTGTCTTTTTTGGGGGATAATCAGGTAACTTATTATGGTATTATTCCGATAAAAAGGGAATATCAAAATAATCAATTGAATTTATTTTCTTATTCTTTAGGGGAAAATCAAGATATTGTTTTACCGGGTATTGGTTTTATTAATATTAAAAAATCTGGTGTTATTCTTGCCAGTCAACCTAACTTAGAAGTTCGTTTAGATATTAGTGGGGTAAATTATGAGTAAGATTCATGTTATGAGTGATGGGCTTGCTAATAAAATATCTGCTGGTGAGGTTGTAGAAAGATGTTCTAGTATTGTTAAAGAATTAGTGGAGAATAGTATTGATGCTCAAGCGAAAACCATAAAAATAGAACTTGTTCAAGGTGGGCTTGAAAGTATTTGTGTTACTGATGATGGCGTAGGTATGGATAAAGATGATGCTATGCTTGCTTTTTATCGGCATGCGACTAGTAAGATTCTTAGAGATGATGATTTGTTTTTTATTGATACGATGGGCTTTCGGGGTGAAGCTCTTCCTTCTATTGCTAGTGTAGCAGAAGTTAGTTTGAAAACTAGTGATGGAGTGGATTCTACATTTATTCATATTAAAGGGGGAGAAATATTAGAAAATAGAGCTGGTGATTTAAGAAAAGGGACAAGTATTTGTGTTACTAATTTGTTTTATAATACTCCCGCTCGATTAAAGTTTTTAAAGTCTGAGAATACAGAAGCATATAATTCAGTTCATTTAGTAGAAAAACTGGCTTTAGCTCATCCGGATATTCAGTTTACATTGATGAATAATGATAAGCTTTTAGTAAGAACTAGTGGTAGTAATATTTTGCTTAAAACAATTCATGAAATTTATGGGTTAAATGTATCCAATAAGATGCTTGAATTTAAAAATGGAAATAATGATTTTGATATTTATGGATATATTTGTAAGCCGGAAGTATTAAGATCTAATCGGAATGATTTTAATACTTTTGTTAATGATCGAGTAATTAGAAATCAAGAAATTAATCAAGCGATTAATGATGCTTATTATACTTATAAGCCTGATGGTAAATATCCTGTAGTTGTATTAAAAATTAATACCGATCCAACACTGGTTGATGTAAATATTCATCCTACTAAACAAGATGTTAAGATTAGTAAAATGCAAGAACTTTATGATTTAATTTATACAACAATTAAAGATACTCTATATCAAAATTTACTTATTCCTAATGCTTTAAAAGAAGAAAGTGTAAATATTATTAAAGATAGTGTTATTGCAGATATTGTTTCTTCGATGACTAATAAAGAGGAAGTGCCAGTACAAACAGAACTTAATTTTCAGGTTGAAGTAAATGAAAATATTAAAGAATTAAAAACTAGTGATGATTTAGTGATTAATAAAGAGATGAAATCATTGGTTTTATATCCCGTAGGTTTAGCTTTAGGTACTTATATTATTGCTCAAAATGATGAAGGAATATATTTAATTGATCAACATGCTGCTCAAGAAAGAGTGAATTATGAAAGATATATAAAAGCTTTAAGAAATAAAGAGGTTACTACAACTTATTTATTAATTCCTATTACGATAGAGCTTTCTGCATCAGATTATTTAGTTTTGAAAGAAAATTTAAGTGTTCTTACTAATATGGGATTTATTATAGAAGAGTTTGGCATTAATACATTTGTTGTTAAAGCGCATCCTACTTGGATTTTACAAGATTATGAAGAAGAAAGTATTAGAAAGATTATTGATTTAGTTATTACATTAAAACAGGATTTTGATTTAGTTAAATTTAATGATAGTATTGCTAAAACTCTTGCTTGTAAGATGAGTATAAAAGCTAATATGAGAATTAGTCATGAAGCTCAAGAAGAGTTATTAAATGAATTAGTCTTATGTGATAATCCTTATAATTGTCCTCATGGAAGACCAACAATTATTAAATTTAGTATTTATGATTTAGAGAGAATGTTTAAAAGAGTGATGAATTA
>CALVQO010000008.1 GCA_944358145.1 uncultured Bacilli bacterium
GTCATACCCGCATAGCGGGTAGATTTATTCCACGACTTATGGTCGTGGCAATTCTGTTGAATTGCTTATTAAAAAAATCCCACTTAATGGGATTTATTTTTTATCTGTAGAACCAAATCCACCAGTACGCACGCCACTTGCCTTATCATCATCACATAATAAATACTTTTGAAATATTACCTGACCAATAACATCACCTTTATGAATAACTATATCATGATCTAACACATTATAATATTGAAAATAAAAATGTCCATCATTATCAACATTTTCATAATAATCACTAACAATAATACCAATACTATTAGACATAACTAAACCCTTTTTAGGACCACTACTACGATTAACAAGCATATAATATTCATCATCTAAACAATATGCTTTTAAACCAGTAGGAATTAATGTAGGCTTACATCCTAATTTAAATGGAGGTATAACGACATCTTCAGCAGCTTCTACATCATATCCAGCAGAATGTTTTGTTTTTCTAACAGGCAAATGAATATCTTTATTCTCATAACCCTTTACTACTTCAAATCCTCTAACTTTCATACTATCACCAAGAGAATTATATCAAAAATTACAGAAAATGAAAAGGGACCTAAGCTTCAACTATTTTACAATATAGAGCAATTAGCAACAGATATTAAAATTAGTAAAAGTTCTATTGAAAAATATAAATAGAGAACTGTTAAACCCTAAAGCAAAAATAATCCTAAGTATTTAAAATAAGATTAATACTTAGGTTTTTATATTATATTTTCTGTTGGAATTTGTCGAACTGTTTCTCTTGCTTTTTTAAGTGCAATACTTCATAATAGATAGTGGTATCTTTCTTAGTGGTACGCCTGCTTCATTTATTAGTAGTATAACTACTTGAGATATTCAGGGGGTTTTATGAAAGTAGGTGATGTAAATGCATGAGAAAAAAAGACTTTATACATTATAATAATTCTACTTATTTTAAAAGACGCTAACGAAAAGTATAGCGTCTGCACAAAAAACGCAGGCGTTATCCACTAAGTAGATAACACTTACATATTTAATATATCATATTTTAAATAGTTTAACAAGAAGTTTTTATTTTCTATAATACATAGTGACCCAGGTTATTATGTATTTTTTTTAAAATAATCCCAAGATTTTATCTTAGGATTAAGGAATTACTAAAATTTGACCAATTGAAAGTAAATCACTTGTTAGACCATTCGCTTGTTTCAAAGTATTAACACTAACCCCATAATTAGAAGCAATTTTCCATAAACTATCACCAATTTTAACAACATAAGTTCTAGTAGTACTAGCAGTCGTAGGAATTACTAAAACTTCACCTATAGACAATAAATTAGAAGTTTTTCCATTCGCACTCTTTAAAGCATCAACAGTAATACCATAACGCCTTGCAATACTATATAAAGAATCACCACTTTTTACAGTGTAAGTATTTGATGGATTAGTTGGAGTAGTAGGAGTACTACTATTGCTAACATTTAAAACCTGACCAATACTTAAAACATCGCTAGTTAATTGATTAAGTTGTTTAAGTTCATTAACTGTTAATCCATATTTATTAGCTATACTATACAATGTATCTCCAGCTTTTACCGTATAAGTATCAAGTGTAGCAGCATTTCCTTCGCTAACCACTAATTCTTGGCCAATAGATAAAGTATTACTTGTTAAATTATTTAGTGCTTTTAACTCATCAACCGTCATACCATATTTATTAGCAATAGAATAAAGAGTATCACCACTTTGAACAATATAAATGTTTTCATTTGGTGTCTCTGGTTCTTCTACCTCAGGAATAACAAGAACCTCACCAATAGATAAAGTATTACTTGTTAAATTATTAACTCGCTTTAATTCATCTACACTAATTCCATACTCTTTAGCAATACCATATAAAGTATCACCCTTTTTTACTGTATAATAATTACCAGTAGTTCCCTCAGGAGCAGTATAAGGAACACCTATATAATTAGCCAAAGCTCTAACAACTGCTTCTGCAAGTTCCTCCCAATTATTTTTAATTTGATTAACATCATCACCCGTAGAATCTAAAAAACCATATTCAACAATAATAGATTCATTATTAGGAGTTTCCCTTAACATATAATAATAATCCTTACTAGAATTACTAGGAAGTCTTCTTTGATAATATTTTCTAACATTTTGACCAGCCTTAATAAATTCACTAGCTATTTTAGCTGAAAGATTATCACTATTTCTTAAAGCATAAATAATCTCAGCACCATCACCACCACCAGCATTAATATGATTAGACACCAATATAACATCACTACCTGTACCAAACAAACTTTGAGCAGTCTTAGGTCTTGTAGTAGAATCTAAAGTAACATCACTATCTCTAGTTAAAGCATTATCTATTCCTAATTCCGTTAACCGATCTGCCATATACTGACTAATTTTCAAAGTATAATCTTTTTCTACAATTCCATTAGCACTAGCCCCCGGATCCTCTCCACCATGTCCTGGATCAATAACAACCTTTTTAGCCATAAACATCCTCCTCTAAGATATTTTATGACAAAAGAAATAATTAGTTATTTAAAAAAGAAAAAAAGTACCATAAGGCACTTACTATTTATCATATTTAATTACAACATGTCTATTTGGCTCTTCCCCGATACTCTCGGTTTTAACTCCCTTAAAATCTGCTAAAATATTATGAACAACTCTTCTTTGATAAGAATTCATATTATCCATTTCAACATCAGTTTTAGTTTTTACAACATCACGAGCCAAATTTTTAGCAAGTCTTTCTAATTTTTTTATTTGTCTATCTTTATAATCTTCTACATCCAAAATAATTCTTGGTCCATTATTAGTTAAATTCTTAATAAACTGTCTAGCAATAGTTGTAATAGCTTCCAAGTTTTGTCCATTTTTACCAATAAGAATAGGATTATTAGAAGAATACATTTTAATCGTTGTAACTCCTTCTTTAGTACTAACCTCAAAAGATACTTCTAAACCCATTCCATTCAATATTTCTTTTAAAAACTCTTGAACTTCATTTAAAACATCAGTCTTTAAAAAACCACTACATTCATAAGTAACACCTTTAAAAAGTCCACCTTTAATTTCCTTTAATGAATAAGACACTTCTTCTTCATTAGCATTTAATTTAATTAAAACTTGTTTTAAAGCTTCTTCCTTAGTTTTAGCTGTTTCTTTTACTACATTCATGATTACTTTCCTTTCTTCTTATCTTTCTTCTTCTTATCATTCTTTTTATTTTTATGAGGAACAATAATTTGATCCTTTTTTTCTTTTTTTTCATCTATTTTTTTAAAGATAAAGTTTTGAAGAACTACAAATCCGTTCGTTGCAATCCAATATAATGCTATAGCAGTAGACAAATATAAAGAAGCAACAGAAATCATAATAATCATAAACTTAAAGATAAACTGCATTTGTCGTTCCATATCCTGATTACCCGTTTGAGTAGTAGACATTGAATTTCTAAATGACAAATAAGTAGTTAAAATAATTAAAGCAATAATAATAAGATAAGCCCATTGATGATATTCAAATAATCCTTTTACCGGAGTTTGTCCTAAAGTAAGACCTAAAAACGTATCCTCAAATATCGCTGGTGTCCGGTTAATTGCTTGTAAGAAAGCAAAGAATAGTGGAAGTTGAATAAAAGCTAAGAGACAACTACCAAAAGGGCTAATATTATATTTTTTATAAACCAACATCATTTCTTGTGATTTAGCAAGCATTGCTTCATTATCCGTTTTACCTGCATATTTTTTCTCAATTCTAGCTATTTCTGGTTGAGCTTTTTTCATATTACTAGACTGTTTCATTGTCTTTCTTGAAATAGGCATTAAAATAAGACGAATAGCAAGACCAAGTATAATAACAGCAAGGCCAAAACTATTAATTAAATAACCAAGCTTCATAATTAAGAAAGCTAAAGGTTTAACAAATATACCTTCCCAAATACCATCAGCTTCATTACTAGACAAATGAAAGTCACTACATAAAGGCAAATCATCATAACTAATCTTTGTCTGATCACCATATTCTTGATATAAGGCATCTAATTCAGGATCTTCAGGTTTACACAAAATATCTTTTTGGAGTATTTGTCCTGTTTTTTCATATTCAACTGGAGTACCCTCATCATCCACAATATAATTACTATTACCACAAGCTGTTAAAGAAAACACAAGTAGTACTAATAAACCAATTTTAATTTTTTTCATTGAAAAATCCTTTCTTTAATAATTGAACAAAATCTTGTTCCATAATCGAGTAAGTTGCATCTTTTACTCCCTTTCTTATCATTATAATATAATTTTTTCCATTTGGAAACATATTTTTATAGTGATCGATCAAACTTCTAAGTTGTCTTTTCACCTTATTTCTTTCTACAGCAGAACCAAACTTCTTACTAACTGCAATTCCAAATTTAGGATAAAGAGAATTTACATCCTTATAATATATATTATAATAACGACTCTTTAAATACTTACCAGTATTAATTATATCATTGAAATCATCATTTTTTTTAACAATTTCAAACTTTTTCACTTGAACCACATCCTAAAATAAACTAAGAAAAAAAATACCACTACAAAAAGTGGTTACTTAGATAAAACTTTACGACCTTTTTTACGTCTGTTCTTTAAAATATTAGTTTCTTTTCTAGCAAAGAATCCATGTTTTTTAGCTTTTTTACGATTATTAGGTTGATATGTACTCTTCATATTGGCACCTCCTTAAAACTCAATTGGTTTAATTATAATATTTTATTAGTATTTAGTCAAGTTTTTTTAGGAATAAAGGCTAATTTTAATTAGTAAGTTAAAAAAATAATTATCCACTTTTAATCAACCTTATCACTTTAAATGCTTAAACAATTAAAATTTTTATCAACAACTCTTTTGAATTAAAATGTGAATAACCTCAGAGTTATCCACATTACTAAAATTTCAAGAAACCCCAGTATCAACCTAGTCTAGTGTATCAAAATAGAAAGTTATCCACATTACTAACAATTCAGTTAAAAATTTTAATTGTGAATAAAAAATAAAAAATAAATAAAAGTTGTGGATAGTGTTGATAAATGATTAAAAGTAAGGTATTATAAGGTTTAGCACGTGTGGATAACATGTGAATAAAAAAATTTGTAATTTTAGACTTTAAATTACTGAAAAAATGCGATACAATTAATGTGTTAAAAGTCCAGACTGTGGGGTGAGGTTTAGTTGGGAAAAGAGACATTATTAAAAGAATTTTTAGACAATATATATAAAGAGATCAATCCAGCATCTTTTCATGCTTGGTTCAATGATCTAGAAATAGTTAACTTAACCGAAGATAAAATAACTTTTAAAGTACCCATGGAAATACACAAAAAAATGCTTGGTGACAACTATTATTCTTTAATAGAAAAAACACTAGCAAATATAACAAACATTAATTATGATATAGAATTTATTTTAGAAAGTGATATTAAAGACACACCGGAAGAAGTTGTTAATAAAGAAGAAGTTACTAACAATAATAGAGAAACAAATCTAAATCCAAATTTAAACTTTGATAACTTTGTAGTAGGAGACACAAATAGACTTGCCAAAGTAGCAGCGATGGCTGTAGCAGAAGCTCCCGGGCGCATTCATAATCCTTTATTCATTTATGGTAAAAGTGGTCTAGGAAAAACCCATCTGATGCATGCGATAGGTAATTTTATTACACAGAACTCTAATCGAAAAGTACTTTACTGTACCTGTGATGAATTCATGACAGAATACACCAATATAGCTAATCCAGACAATGCTAAAAATACAGTAGAATACGCTAATGATTTTAAAAATAAATATCGAAATGTAGATGTATTAATTATTGATGATATTCAATATTTAGTAGGTGCAGAAAAAACTCAGCAAGAGTTCTTTAATACCTTTAATTACCTGCATCAATCAAATAAACAGATTATTATAAGTAGTGATCGTTCTCCTGAAGACTTAAAAATATTAGAAGAAAGATTAAGATCAAGATTCATGTGGGGACTTCCTGTTGATATTTATCCACCAGATTTTGACTTAAGATGTCGAATTATCAGGAAAAAGATAGAAAATACAAGCCTAGCAGGACTAATAAAAGAAGAAAGTATTGAATACATTGCTAATGCCTGTCAAAACGACATCAGATTCTTAGAAGGTGCAATTAACAGGTTAATGGCTTATACAGCAATGATCGTCCCGAAAACTATTGATCTAGAATTTACCTGTGAAGCCTTAAAAGACTTTGTGAATAAGAACATCTATTCTAACAATAATATAACCAAAATTCAAAAAGCTGTCGCGGATCATTATAATATAACAATAGAAGATTTAAAGGGAAAGAAAAGAAGCAATAAAGTAGCTCATCCGCGCCAACTAGCCATGTATTTATGCAGGGTGGAAACAGATGAGACATTCCCAAGAATAGGCTTAGAGTTTGGAGGTCGAGATCATTCAACAGTAATATTTGCTTGTGATAAAATTGAACAAGAATTACTAACTAATCATGAATTAGAACGAGCAATTAAAGAAATAAAAGCTAAATTGTAAGTAACTTGTGATTATCTGTGAATAAATAACACGTTATTAACAATAAAAATTTAAAAAAATAGGCTTAAATAAAAGAAAAAATGAAGTTACAAACATTATCAACACTATAATAAATAATAATAATTTTTTAGAAAGAAGGAATGAATATGAAATTTACAATTGAAAAAAGTGTAATCTTAGAAGGACTAAGTAATGTTTATAGAGCAATATCAACAAAAAATGTAATACCTGTCTTAAATGGAATAAAATTTGAATTAACAAATGTAGGACTTTATTTAACTGCTAGTGATTCTGAACTAACAATTAAAGTATTAATTGAATCCAAAGATATTAAACAAATCAGTAGCTTAGGTGGAATTATTATTCAAAGCAAATATATTTTAGATATTGTAAGAAAAATGCCAAGTGATTTAATTAACTTTGAAGTTATTGATGGTTTAAAAATAAAAATATACACAGATAATAACCAATATAACTTAAATTGTCTTGATATAAGTGATTATCCAGATGTAAAACTAGAAGAAAACAAAGATCCAATTATCATGAGTGGAGAAGTATTTAAAACAATTATTAATCAAACTGTATTTGCTATATCAAATCAAGAATTAAGGCCAATACTAACAGGAGTTAATTTTAAATTTACAAAAGATGTCTTAGAAACAGTAGCAACAGATTCTTATCGTTTAGCCAAAAAGAATATTAAGTTATCCACACCTGTAGAAAAAGATGTAGAAATAGTAATTCCAGGTAAAAATATTATAGAATTAGAACACATCATCACTGATGATAGCGACATTGAAATGCACATCTTTAATAATAAAGTATTATTTAAATACAAAAATATTAATTTTCAAACTAATTTATTAAGTGGAAATTATCCAAATACATCTAATTTAATACCAAGTGAATTTGCTTATATTATAAAAGTAAATAAAAGAGATTTTAATGATGCCATAGATAGAGCAGCTCTTCTTACTCAAGGAAAAGATAAAAACATTGTAAAAATGACCCTTGAAAATACAAAGATGATCATCAATTCATATGTATCAGAAATTGGTAAAGTTGAAGAACAATTAACAGTAGAAACCAATAATTTAGAACATTTAGAAATATCATTTTCATCTAAATACATGTTAGAAGCAATTAAAACATTACAAGAAGAAGAAATTTTGCTGTTATTAAATAGTGATGTAAAACCTTTAATTATTAAATCACTTACTGATGAATCACTAATTCAACTAATTTTACCAATAAAAACATACTAAAATTAGTGGTCTGACACGGTTCGACAAAAAAATGCCTTTTCATGTGATATAACATTACATGAAAGGGGGCATTGGATGCCATATATAATTAATGAAAACACAATAGCACTATTACCAATGGGTAAAAATACAAAAGTATTAGAGTTTGCTAAAGAAAAAATAGTAGAATCAACTATTACTAAAATTATTGAGTATAATTGTAATTTAAATGGTTCTACATTCGAAGGAAGAAGAAAAGGAAGTTCATATTTAATTGGAGCAAGTTATAAACCACCAATAATTATGGATGAAGTAAAAAGAATTATTTTAATTCCTACTCATTCTAGCAAAAATCCAAATTGTGCCTGGTTTGTCTTAGAAAATATTTTAAAATATTCTTTAAATAAGAATCATCAAGTAACAATTTTGTTTAAAAATAACCAAAAAATAGAGTTAAACATATGTTATGCTAACTTTGACAAACAAGTTTTACGTGCCACTCGCCTAGAATCAGCAATTCGTGGCCGAAAACACATAAAAAACCTTTAAAAAGGTCTTTTTTTATGATATAATATCTATAGGTATAGGAGTACGATTATACCACTAATTTTTATATATCAACAAAGTAGGGGCTAAAAAATGATAATCAGTAGTTTAAAATTATTAAATTTTCGTAATTATGAATCATTAGAATTAAAGCTTTCTCCCAAAGTAAATTTGATCTATGGAAAAAATGGAATGGGAAAGACCAATATAGTAGAGGCAATTTATATGCTAGGGCTAACGAAGACATTCCGTTCGAACAATGATGATATTGTGATTAAAAAAGGAAAAAACATAGCAAAAATAGAAGGATCAATTAAGGAGACAATTCTAAATAATTACAAAATCATAATAAGTAATGCTGGTAAAAGAATTAAAATTGATAACAACAAAATAGCCAGAGTGAGTGATTATATTACTAAAGTTAATATAATTTTATTTAACCCTGATGATTTAAAAATGATTAAAGATACACCAAGCATTCGCCGGAAGATGCTAAATATTGAAATATCTAGTATTAATGGTGAATATTTAGTGTTATTAACAAGTTATAATAAGGTCTTAAAGCAAAGAAATGCGTACTTAAAAGCTTTGAGCAAAAAAAAGAATAGCGATTCATCATTTTTAAATATTCTAACTGAGCAATTAGTAGACATTGGCTTAAAAATAATGTGGATAAGAGAGGACTTTATTAACAATATCAATTCTTATATCAGTGATATTTACTATGAAATAACTCACAAAGGAACATTAAAAGTTGTCTACAAAAGTGAATTTAAAGGAAAAACAAAGGAAAATTTACTAAAAATGTTTGAAAAAAATATTTCCCGGGAAATATTTCTAGGAAAGAGTATTTTTGGCATTCAACATGATGATATTGAATTTAAAGTAGACAATGAAATAGTAAAAGAGTTTTCTTCAGTTGGTGAACAAAAAAATAGTATTATTTCCTTTAAATTAGCAGAAATCAAAAATATTGAAGCAAAACTACATAGAAAACCAATTTTAATTCTAGATGATTTATTTAGTGAGTTAGATGAAGAAAAAATCAATAATATTTTAAATTTAATTGATAAAGATTTACAAACATTAATTACCACTACTGAAATTAATAAGGTTGATAAAAAAATATTAGAAAATGCCAAAATATTTCATGTTATTGATGGTGTTGTAGAGGAGGAGTAAAAAATGCCAAATGAATATTCAGATAATGATATACAAGTATTAGAAGGGCTAGAAGCGGTTCGGAAACGTCCGGGTATGTATATTGGTTCAACCAGTGAGAAAGGCTTGCATCATCTTGTTTGGGAGATCGTTGATAACTCAGTTGATGAAGCTCTAGCAGGCTATTGTGATGATATTGAAGTAGTTGTCCACAAAGATAATTCAGTATCAGTTCGAGATGATGGACGTGGTATGCCAGTAGGAATTAATGCTAAAACTGGTCTTTCAACAATTGAAACAATTTTTACCGTACTACATG
This sequence comes from uncultured Bacilli bacterium, assembly GCA_944358145.1. Taxonomy (GTDB): domain Bacteria; phylum Bacillota_I; class Bacilli_A; order RF39; family UBA660; genus Caccenecus. The sequence goes on from CALVQO010000008.1 coordinate 9,864, forward strand.
CTGGTGGTAAATTTGGAGGCGGCGGTTACAAAGTAAGTGGTGGTCTTCATGGTGTAGGTGCTAGTGTTGTAAATGCCCTATCTAGCTGGCTAGAAGTAAGGGTTTATCGTGATGGAGAAGTTCACTACCAAAGATTTGAAAATGGTGGACATCCAGTAGCACCAATGCGTGTAACAGAAGAATGTGCCAAAGATAGAACTGGCACGACAGTTACTTTTAAAGCTGATCCATCCATTTTTAAAGAAACGACCGAATATAATTATGATACTTTAGCCAACCGTCTAAGAGAACTTGCTTTCTTAAACAAAGGGTTACGTATTATTTTAATTGATGAACGTGGAGATGGTAAAAAAGAAACCTTCTGTTATAATGGAGGAATTATTGAATATGTAGCAATGCTAAACAAAAATAAGCAGCCTCTTCATGAAGATATTATTTATGTCGAAGGAGAAGAAAATGGAATTAATATCGAAGTTGCTATGCAATATAATGATTCTTATAGTTCTAGTATTTATTCCTTTACCAATAATATCAACACTTATGAAGGTGGAACTCATGAAGATGGAGTTAAGTTTGCTTTAACTAAAATTATCAACAATTATGCGAAAAATAATAAATTTTTAAAAGATAATGATGATTCCTTAACTGGTGATGACTGTCGTGAAGGCCTAGCAATGATTATCTCTTGTAAACATCCAGATCCTCAGTTTGAAGGCCAAACCAAGACAAAACTTGGAAATAGTGAAGTACGTAAAATTGCCAGTGATGTCTTTAGTGAAGGATTTGAACGGTTTTTAATGGAAAATCCAGCCGTAGCAAAATTAATCATTGAAAAATGTATGACAGCTTCTCGTGCTCGTATTGCAGCGAAAAAAGCACGTGAAATGACTCGCCGTAAAGGAGACTTAGATGTTACCAACTTCTTCGGTAAACTTGCTGATTGTAAGAGTAAAGATGCATCTGTAAGTGAAATCTTTTTAGTCGAGGGAGATTCAGCAGGAGGTTCTGCGATCAAAGGTAGAGACAGCATGACTCAAGCAATACTTCCTCTTCGTGGTAAGATTCTAAACGTTGAAAAAGCTCGTTTGGATCGTGCTTTATCGAATGAAGAGATTAGAACCATTATTACAGCTTTTGGTACAGGTATTGGCGAAGATTTTAACTTAGACAAACTAAGATATCACAAAATTATTATCATGACCGATGCCGATGTCGATGGTTCACACATCAGAGTATTACTTTTAACGTTATTTTACCGCTTTTTTAAGCCAATTGTGGAAGCCGGACACGTATATGCTGCCCAACCCCCATTATTCGTTATAAAGCATGGTAAAACGATTAAATACGTACTAAATGAAAAAGAAAGAGACGAATATCTAGCAACATTATCTCCAACAACCAAATATGATATTGCTCGTATGAAAGGTCTAGGAGAAATGGATGCTGAAGAATTAAATGAAACAACTATGGATATCAATAAACGAGTATTAAGACAAATTACAGTGGATGATGCAATCGCTGCAGACGAAATCTTCTCTAAATTAATGGGAGAAGAAGTAGAACCACGTCGTGAATTTATCGCTGAAAATGCTGTATACGCTAAGAATCTAGATTATTAAGGAGGGTTATTATGGATAGATTAGAACAAAACAATATTGTAACAGAAATAAAAGACTCATTTCTAGAATATTCCATGAGTGTTATTGTCTCTCGTGCACTACCAGACCTAAGAGATGGTCTAAAACCAGTACACAGAAGAATTCTTTATGATATGCTTCAAAATGGCTTAACTCCTGATAAACAACATCGTAAATCAGCGACTATCGTTGGTGATGTTATGGGTAAATATCATCCACATGGAGATTCAAGTATTTATGAAGCAATGGTAAGAATGGCTCAAGACTTTAATTACCGTTATATGCTAGTAGATGGACATGGAAACTTTGGTAATATCGAAGGATATGGTGCAGCAGCTTACCGTTATACCGAAGCAAAACTAGCTAAAATTTCTATGGAACTTTTAAGAGATATCAACAAAAACACGGTAAACTTCTTACCAAACTATGATGAAACAACTAAAGAACCAGAAGTTTTACCGTCAAGATTTCCAAATATATTAGTAAACGGAACCATGGGTATCGCAGTAGGTATGGCAACCAATATTCCACCGCATAATTTAGGTGAAGTAATTGATGGATGTATTGCTTACATTGACAATCCGGATATTGATACGGTAGGACTTATGCAGTATATCAAAGGTCCAGATTTTCCAACCGGTGCCCTAATTCTAGGTAATAGTGGTATTAAAAAGGCATATGAAACGGGTCGAGGAACGATAACCATCAGAAGCCGCGCTCACATTGAAGAAAAAAATGGTAGACAGTATATTATTGTGGATGAAGTTCCCTATGGTGTAAACACACTAGAACTAAAAAATAAAGTAGCAGAACTTGTCCACAATAAAGTCTTAGAAGGAATAACAGATTATCATGCCGATTTAAAAGATGGAATAAAGATTACCATTACATTAAAAAAGGATGCTAATGCTCAGGTAATTTTAAATAAATTATATAAGCATACAGCTTTCCAAACCACATATGGAATCATCTTCTTAATGCTTGATAATGGAGTTCCAAAAACATTAGGATTAAAAGATATTATTTCTAAATATATTGATTATCAAAAAGAAGTAATTATTAGAAGAACGCAGTTTGATTTAGATAAGGCCGAAAAACGTGTTCACATCTTAGAAGGATTAAAAATTGCTCTAGATCATATTGATGCAGTAATTAAATTAATTAGAGCCTCTGCATCTGATGAAGAAGCCAAACAAGGCTTAATGAACAACTTCAATTTAAGTGATGTTCAAGCTGAAGCAATTCTAGAAATGCGTTTAAGAAGATTAACAGGATTAGAAAGAGATAAAATTGAAGAAGAATTAAACGAATTATTAAAATTAATTGAAGAATTAAGAGGAATTCTTGCTTCAGAAGAAAAAGTTCTAAATATTATTAAAGAAGAATTACTAGAAATTAAAGATAAATATGGCGATAAACGTCGTACAGATATTGATATGACAGCAATAGAGTATATTGAAGATGAATCACTAATTCCAGAAGAAAACGTGCTTATTGCTATGACAAATAAAGGTTATATCAAACGTACCACTTCTGATACATTTAAAGCTCAAAAACGTGGCGGAATGGGAATTAAAGGTATGACAACAAATGATGAAGACTTTGTTGAACAGATCATCAATATTTCCTCACACGATCACGTATTATTCTTTACTAATAAAGGAAAAGTATATCGGATTAAAGGATATGAAATTCCAGAATTTAACCGTCAATCAAAAGGATTACCAATAATTAATTTACTACCTATTGAAAAAGATGAAACGATTCGATCTATTCTAGGAATTTCCTCTAAAGAAGACACTGAATTCTTATTATTTGTAACAAAACTAGGCTTAGTAAAAAAGACATCAATAGATGAATTTGCAAACATACGTACGTCAGGCAAAATATGCATCAATTTAAAAGAAAATGATGAATTAATTGCTGTAAAACGTACAAATGGTAATAATTATATTTTACTAGGTAGTGAAACCGGCCGTATGGTTAAATTTAAAGAAGATAAGATTAGAGCTATGGGTAGAACAGCAAGTGGTGTAAAAGGTATCAATTTAGATGGAAGCAAATGTGTATGTGCAGAAGTAGTAAATGAAGAAGATAAAATATTGTTGGTAACTGAAAAAGGATATGGAAAAAAGACACTAGTAAGTGATTTTAGAGAAACAAGTAGAGGAAGTAAAGGTGTCAAAGCGTTAAATATTACTGATAAAAACGGTAATATAGCAGCTGTCAAAGTTGTTGATGAGAATAAAGAATTAGTAATCATGACTAATACGGGTACAACGATGCGTATGACTTTAGATCAAATTAATACTTTAGGAAGAGTTACTCAAGGTGTAAGATTAATTCATTTAAAAGATAATCAATATGTAACTACAATTAGTTTAGTGGAAAAAGAAGAAAGCAATGAAGAAGATCCTATAGTTGAAGAAGAAAACTCAGAACCAACAGAATAAAAAACAATTAACCATTAGAATTATTCTAGTGGTTTTTTTTTGTCAGAAAAAGAAGATAAAAGATAAAATAAAAATGTGGATAACTATAAAATAATAAGGAAAAAATAAAATGTTTCACGTGAAACTCTAAAATAATGAAAAACAAAGTGTTTAAATTAGTCTATTCTAATTAAAGATAAAAAATATAGAATTGAGGCATCAAAATAATATTTTAGTTAATCAATTTAAAGGATTATGTGATGAAATAGATAAATTGCTTGCTCAAATTAAGTAAAATTGATTTGAGGATCCAAAATAAGGTTTCACGTGAAACATAACAAAATACGATTTCAGAAAATAATTAAATAGATAGATATACTTATTTTTTAATATAAACTTAATTAAAATGACGAGCAAAAAACTTATCCACAATGTTTCACATGAAACATATACACAATAAGAAATTAAAACTTAATCTAAAATAAAAGAATAAAAGCTAAAAATTATAAAAAACTAAAATAATTAATAATTGTTTTATATAAAAAATATGCATTTTAAAAGAAAATTAAATTTATCATATAAATTAAAAGTTACTAACAATGTTTCACGTGAAACATTAAATACAATAAAAAAAGAAAATAGTTAATCATAAAAAAGTAATGGTTAAAAGATTAAAATAAAAAAATAAGGTTTCACGTGAAACATATACTTGCATTTTATAAAAAAATGTGATAGATTATATATGTGCAACAAATATATTGTAACTTGGTCAGGACCGGAAGGTAGCAGCCACATCAATCCCTATTTGTGTGCACTTTTTTATTGGGTGATAAAATGAATGAAGAATATTATAATATTTTAATAAAATTAGCTAAAAAAGCCGCAAAACAGAATGAAGTTCCTATTAGTGCGATTATAGTTAAAGATGGTAAAATTATATCTAAGGCATATAATAAAAGAGATAAAAATAAAAACGTACTTGATCATGCAGAAATAATAGCAATTAAAAGAGCAAGTAAAAAACTAAAAGACTGGCGATTATTCGAATGTGATTTATATGTAACATTAAAACCATGTAGTATATGTGAAAATGTAATTAAACAAGCTAGAATTAAAAATGTTTATTACTTAGTTGATAAACCAGATAATAAAAAGGAATATAATAAAACTAATTTTCTAAAAGCAAACATTTGTACATATGAACAAATGTACAAATGTATTTTGTCCAATTTTTTTCAAAAGAAAAGAGACAAGAAATAGGCTAATATGATATAATGATATGGGGTGGATTTCATGGATTATAAAGTATTATACCGTAAATATAGACCAGAAAACTTTTCAAGTATTATTGGTCAAGATTATATGGTTTCAATATTAAAAAATGCAATAAAAAGCGATAAGATTTCACATGCCTATATTTTTTCTGGACCTAGAGGAACAGGAAAAACGAGTACTGCTAAAGTTTTTGCTAAAGCAATAAATTGTTTGAATCTGACCGAAGACGGCCCATGTAATGAATGTGAAAGTTGTCTCCATTTTAAAGAAAATGCGGATATAATTGAAATAGATGCTGCATCTAATAATGGTGTAGATGAAATTAGAGAAATAATTAATAATATTAAATTAGCTCCAGCATATTCTAAATATAAAGTATATATTATCGATGAAGTTCACATGCTAAGTACTAGTGCCTTTAATGCTTTATTATTAACATTAGAGGAGCCACCAAAACATGTTGTCTTTATTTTAGCAACAACCAATATTGAAGCAGTTCCAATTACTATTTTATCTCGTTGTCAACGTTTTGATTTTCATAAAATTTCAATTACAGACATTATAAAAAGGCTAAAATATGTAGTTTCTTGTGAAAATATTACTATTGATGATGACGCTTTAGAAGAAATTGCTTACATATCAGATGGTGGAATGCGAGATGCTTTAAGTATTCTTGATCAATTATCAAGTACAACGGAAAAAATCACGATTAATGATGTGATAGAACACTTTGGATCTGTTTCCAAAAAACAAATAACCGTTTTATATAATATGATTTTAGAAAATGATGTGGATAACTTTGGTAATATGATGCAAAAATTGCGAGAATTAGCTATAGATTATAAAGTATTAATCAAAAAATTCCTTGAAAAAATTGAAGAAGAGGCAATAAATGCCAAGAAAAATTATAATTATCAAGGTTTAGCTTATGAATCATTGAAAGAAATGGCTTTTGAGTTAGCAGACATATCTAATTACATTAATATGAGCATTGATCCATATCTTCTAATTGAAATAACATTATTAAAATATTTTAAAACTGAAAATAAAAATTCATCGCCAAATCAAGATAATCAACAAATTATTTCCCGGGAAATAATTTTTGAAAAAGCAAAAAAAATAGAAACACCAGATGAAGTGGTAAGTGAAAATAAGAAAATAGATTCTGAAATTATTTCCCGGGAAATAATTTCACCTCAAGAAAATTATACTGAATTAATAAAAATACGTGTAAATAATTGCTTCGTAAATGCCAAAAAAGAGTATTTACAAAAAATTAAAGAATTATGGCAAACATTTATTGGAAATTTAACTGATAAAACATTATTAAATCTTTTAGTAGACTGTAATGTAGTAACAGCAAGTGATAAAATAGCAGTTTTAACCAATTTGGTTGATGGAACTTCTAATTTAATTAATGGAAGATTAAATGAAATAGAAACCCAATTTAACAAAGAATTTAATACAAATTATAAATTCATTGCATTAACTGAAAATAAGTGGAATGAAGATAAAGAAAAATATATTATAAATTTAAGAAATAAACAAGAATATCATTATATAGAAGAACCAAAAATTGAACAAGTTGAAGAAAATCATATTGATAATATGGAAAAAATCGCTTATGATATATTTGATAAAGAAAAAATAGAAATTGAATAGGAAAGAAGGAGAATGATATGAATATTCAAAATTTGATGGCACAAGCCCAAAAAATGCAAAAAGAAATAACCAAAAAGAAAGAAGAAATCGATAACTCTATTTTTGAAGGAACATCTGAATGGGTAAAAGTTGAGATGAATGGAAAAAAAGAAATCGAAAAAGTAAGTATAACTTTTGACGGAACAATAGAACCAGATGATAAAGAAATGTTAGAAGATATGATAAAAATAGCAATTAATGATGCAGTAAAAAAAGTAGATCAAGAAGTAGAAAGTAAGATGGGTGCTTATGGCTCATCATTTAATGGACTATTCTAATGAATTATCCTGCTGATTTAGCAAAGTTAATAAGTTATTACCAAAAGCTTCCAGGTATTGGTGAGAAAAGTGCTGAACGCCTTGCAATTGCAACATTAGAATTTAGTGATGAAGAAGCAGAAGATTTTAGTGAGGTGATTAAGTCATCCAAAAAAAATCTAACAAGATGTTCAATATGTGGTCATCTAACAGATAAGGAAATTTGTGATATATGTAGCGACAATGATCGAAATAAAAATGTTATTTGTGTTATTGAAGACTATAAAAGCATATTTTCTTTTGAAAAGACAGGCACTTTTAACGGAACTTATCATGTGTTAAATGGACTAATATCACCAATGGATGATATTGGACCTGAAGATATTAATTTATCATCATTAATAAATAGAGTAGAAAAATTAGAACATCCCGAACTAATTTTAGCTTTAAAACCTACAGTTGAAGGAGAAGCAACAACTCTATACATTAAAAAAATTCTCGAAAATAAAAATGTAACAATATCGAGATTATCTTATGGTATTCCAATTGGAGCAGAAATTGACTACTTAGATAATGTAACATTAGAAAAAGCATTAGAAGATCGTAAGAAAATATCTGAATAAAAAAAGATAAGCAAACATATAATCTACTGTGATCAAATATGAAGAAAAAAGTTCTAAAAGTATTAAGTAAATTATGTTTTGCCTTTGTAAGTGTTTATGGCTTAAATCTAATATTATCAGGAATAAATATTTTTATTCCGATTAATCTAATTACTATTGCTTTAGTTACAATTTTAGGTTCACCAGGAATATTAGGATTAGTCGCAGTATACTTACTAATTTAAGGATGTGGTATTTTGTTTTCAAATAACGCTTTAAAAGAAATTTACGAAAAATATCGTGAGGGAAGATTAGCTCACGCTTATTTAATTGAAACAAACAATATTCCAAAATTAATGAATGATCTTAAAAATTTAATCAAAGCTATTAATTGTCCTGAAGAATACCAAGAAAAATGTAATCATTGTAATCTTTGTAATTTAATTGATAAAGATAATTTACCAAGTTTAGTTATGATTGAACCAGAAGGGACAAGCATTAAAAAATCTCAAATAGAAGAATTAAAAATAGCATTTGAAACTAAGCCAATATATAGTAAATACAATACCTATATAATCAAAAATGCCGAAAAATTAAACGGAAGTAGTGCCAATGCTATGCTAAAATTTGTTGAGGAGCCAACAGATGGTATTATCGGCTTTTTTATTACCAATAACAAAGATATTATTATTCCAACAATTAAAAGTAGATGTCAGTCTTTAGTAATTACATACGAAAGTGATAATTTTCTAGATAAATTGAATATAACTCAAGACGAATTAAATAATTATCTAAAGATAATAAAAGAATATTTTACTAACATCAAAAGTAATCAATTACTAAATCACAAAAATTCAATCTTAAGTAAAATTCCTGAACGAAAAGAAATAGAAACAATGTTTAAAATAATTTTTGAAATTTACTATCAATATTTTTTAAAACAAATGGGAAAGCCATATAATAAGGAATTAATAGAAAATTATGATTTAAAAGAAAATAAAGAAGAAATAATAAGCAAATTAAATATTATTACTAAATTTTTGCAAAATTTGAGTTATAATGTTAATATAGAATTATTATTAGATAAATTTGCAATAGAAATGAGGTGTATACATGGATAAATACTACATATACGGTGTAAATTTTAAAGATAATGGCAAAATTTATAACTTTAAAAGTAAAATAAGATGCCCAATTAATGTTACCGTAATAACTGAAACAGAAAAAGGACTTCAATTTGGTAAAGTAATAAGTTTTATTAACAATGATAATATTAAAAACATCGATGAATTAAAAGATATCATAAGAATTTCTACCAAAAAAGATTATGAAGAACACTTAAAAAATTTAAGAGATGCTAATCAAGCATTAAAACAATGTCGCGAAATTGTTAAAGAATTGAATTTAGACATGAAAATGATTAATGCCAGCTTTACATTTGATAGAAAGCAATTAATATTTAATTTTCTAGCAGATGAACGCATTGATTTTAGAGAACTAGCAAGACGTCTAGCATCAATTTATCGTACTCGTATTGAGCTAAGACAAATAGGAGCCAGAGATAAAGCAAGAGAAGTTGGTGGAGTAGGAATTTGTGGTGAAAAAATATGTTGTGCAAATTTTTTAAATCATATAGACTCCGTATCAATGAATATGGCCAAAAACCAAGGTCTAGCTCTTAATCCATCTAAGATAAATGGCTTATGTGGAAGATTACTATGTTGTCTAACTTATGAAGATGAAGAATATCTTCGTTGTAGCGAAGGCATGCCTAGTTTAGGTGAAACAGTAACTACCGAATATGGTGAAGGACAAGTTGTTAATGTAGATACATTAAATCGCACATATAAAGTGTTAGTAAATAACGAAAAAGTGGAAATTTCATTAGGTGATAAGAGTGAAAGTATTAAATGATTTATATGATTATGGCCTAAAAATTTATCAAGATGACAAATTATTCAAATTTTCTTTAGATTCATTATTACTCACTGAATTTGTAACAATTGAGGCAAGAGATAAGAAATTATTAGATTTATGTAGTGGAAATGCACCACTACCTTTAATTATTGGCAAAAATTATGATCTAGAAATAACTGGAGTAGAAATAGAAGAAGAAATTTATAATTTAGCTATAGAAAGTATTAAAGAAAATAAATTAACTAACATCAAAATGTTAAATTGCAATGCCAAAGATTTAGAAAATTATTTCCCTAAAAATAATTTTGATATTATTACTTGTAATCCACCTTTTTTTAAAGTAGATAAAAACTCATTAATAAATATAGAAAGAAAAAAAGCTATAGCTAGACATGAACTCACGATTACTTTAGAAGAAATATTTAAAACAGTAAAATATTTATTAAAAGAAAACGGAACATTTTACTTAGTTCATCGTCCTGAGCGATTAGAAGAAATACTGACTTTAGCAAGTAATAACAAAATGCCTGTAAAAGAAATTATTTTTATTTATTCTGATATCCATAAAAATGCGATAATGGTACTCTTAAAAATGAAAAAAAACGCCCGAATTGGTGTTAAGATAAAATCAGTTGAAATTAATAGAAAAACAAAAACATATCAAAACATATTTAAGGAAGTGAAAAGATGAAATTAATTGTTGGTTTAGGAAATCCTGGCAAATCTTATGAAAATACACGTCATAATATTGGTTTTATGATAATAGATCATTTTGCTAATACTACAAATTGGAAAAATAAATGGAGTGCTTTATATACTGAAATAATAATAAATAATGAAAAGGTTTTATTAATCAAACCACAAACATTTATGAATTTATCCGGAAATGCCCTAATAGAATTTGCAAATTTTTACAAAATAAATTTAGAAGACATACTAGTAATTCAAGATGATCTAGATTTAGAAGTTGGTAAGTATCGTCTTAAAATAAACAGTAGTTCCGGAGGACACAATGGTATTAAATCAATAATTGAACGCCTTGGAAGTAACAGTTTTGCCAGATTAAAAATTGGCATTTCTAATAATAAAAGAATAGATACTAAAGATTATGTATTAGGAAAATTCACCAAAGAAGAAACAAAAATCTTTGAAGAGTTATATCCAACATTTGATGAAATAATCACATCTTTTATTACGAATGGAATTGATAAAACCATGAATAAATATAATACAAGGAGTAATCACCATGAATAACAGGATAACAAAACTTAAAAGATGGGAAAATTATTATCAAACAAATAAAAAACTAGATGAAGAATTTAACTCTAAATATCAAGAGAGTGAGCCAGAACTTTATGAAAAAAACTGCATTGAATTATTAGTAGAAATAGGAGAATTTATAAACGAAACCAAATGTTTTAAATATTGGAGCATAAAAACTCCCAATAAAGAAAAAATGTTGGAAGAACTAGCAGATTGTCTAAATATGATTTTCTACTTTTATAGTTTATTAAATTTAAATATTACAGACTTTACCTATACAAAGATAGAAAAAAATAGGCTAAAACAAATTAATTATATCTATAATTTAAGTACAAATCTTTTTAATCATTTAAACGAGCATGATATTAAAAATATTTTTGTAAATTTATTAGATTTTGCTTATTATCTAGATATTAGTGAAGAAGAACTATTAGAAAAACTTGAAGAAAAACATCAAATTATTTATAATCGACTAGAAGATACAAACTATTAACAGGTGATACCATGGACTTTTTAGACAAATATTTTAAATATGATAATAATTTAACAATAACTGGGTTAACGCATGAGTTAGCCTATCTTTACGTGTCTAAACTTTTTAAAGAAAAAAAGAAAAATATTATAGTTTTATTAAGCACGTTATATGAAGCTAATAGTTTTTATTCTGGAATTAATTCTTATGAAAAAAATACTTATTTGTTTCCAATGGATGATTTTATTACAAGTCAGGCACTAGCGATATCACCAGAACTTAAAACAACGAGAATAGACACACTAGAAGCCATGAAAAATAAAAAAGGAATTATTGTAACAAACTTAATGGGATACTTAAAATACCTAACAGATCAAACAGTTCAAGAGAAGATGAACATAGTCCTAAAAAAAGGTGATGAAATCAATAGAGAAAAATTAATTGAAATATTAGATAAACTAGATTATAAAAGAGATACCATTGTTACAACTACTGGTGAATATGCAGTAAGAGGATTTGTAATGGATATTTTCATAACTTTAGAAGAACATCCAATTAGAGTAGAATTTTTTGGTAATGTTATTGAATCCATTCGTTACTTTGATGAGTCAACGCAGATGTCAATTAAAGAAATAGATGAAATAAAATTAATAACAAACGGAGAAATAAAAACAGATAAAAAATCAAGTTTACTAGACTATGCCAAAGATGCTGTAGTAGTAACTGTTGATGAAGCAAGAATAAAAGCCAACTATGAAAAATTAGAAGAAGAAATGTTTGAATTCCGTGTAGCCAAAGATTTGCCAAAAGATACAAGATTTATGTTTTCACTAGATGAGATAAATCCAAAGGAAAATATATATATTAATTTCATAGATAATTATACCAAAGGATCAAATTCATTAAACTTAGTAACTAAAGAAATCCAAAATTTCCATTCTAACTTTGATAAATTAAAAGAACAAACTGAAATCTGGCACAGACAAGGCTATAAAATAATATTTTATTTAAGTAAAGATACTCAAATAAAAATCATCAAAGAACTAATTACTGTACCAATTACCATTGAGCCAACTTATTTATCTCAAGGTTTTATTGTGGATAAAACAGTAGTAATAAGTGAAAATGATATTGAGAAAGTAAATAAAGAGAAGGTTAAATATCGTAATTCCTATAAAATTGGTACTAAAATTAAAGATTTAAATTCTCTAAATAAAGGTGACTATGTTGTTCATATGGCTCATGGAATTGGTATTTATAATGGAATTAAAACATTAACCAAAAGGGGTTTAGCCAAAGATTATATTGAAATTCTTTATGCTGATAATGATAAAGTATATGTTCCAGTAGAAAAAATGAATACAATTTTAAAATACACAAGCAAAGATGGTTTTAAACCAAAAATAAACAAACTAAATTCTACAAGTTGGGCTAAAACAAAACGAGCAGTCGAAAAGAAAATTAAGGACATATCAGAAGAACTGTTGAAATTATATGCGGAAAGAAAAGCACTTAAAGGTGATGTTTACCAAACCTATGATATGGAAACCGATTTTGCAAATAATTTTCTCTACACTCCAACCAAGGATCAAGATAAAGCAATTAAAGAAATAGATCAAGACTTAAAAGATCAAGTCCCAATGGACCGGCTATTATGTGGTGATGTTGGTTTTGGAAAAACTGAAGTAGCATTCCGAGCTATGTTTAAAACTGTATTAAATAACCATCAAGTATTATACCTATGTCCAACAACTATTTTATCAAAGCAACAATATAAGAATGCTCAAGAAAGATTTAAAGACTACCCTATAGAAATCGGTTTACTAAATCGCTTTACTTCTCAAAAAGAAACAAAAAGAATTTTAGAAGGTCTAGAAAAAGGAACAATTGATATTGTCTTTGGAACGCATAGGCTTTTAAGTAATGATGTAAAATTTAAAAAATTAGGTTTACTTATTGTCGATGAAGAACAACGCTTTGGTGTAACTCACAAAGAGAAAATCAAAAAATTCAAAACTGATGTAAATGTTTTAACTTTATCCGCAACACCAATTCCAAGAACAATGAAAATGGCAATGTCTGGATTAAGAGACTTATCGATTATTGATACTCCCCCAGTAAATAGATATCCAATTCAAACCTATGTTTTAGAAGAAAATGATTTAATTATAAAAGATGCCATTTATAAAGAATTAGCAAGGAAAGGACAAATATTTATTCTGTATAATAATATTGATAAATTAGATAGTATTGTTAGTCATATTAAATCATTAGTACCAGAAGCAAGAATTATCAGTGCCCATGGAAGAATGAATAAAATAGAACTAGAAGATGTCATGCAAGATTTTATTGATTTTAAATATGATATTTTAGTATGTACTACGATTATTGAAACAGGAATAGACATACCAAATACCAATACTTTAATCATCTATAATGCCGATCGTTTTGGTCTTTCTCAATTATATCAAATAAGAGGTAGAGTAGGTCGATCAAACAAAATAGCTTATGCCTACTTATTATATGATAAAAGTAAAATGTTAAATGATATAGCGATTAAAAGACTAGATGCAATAAAAGAATTTACTGAACTAGGAAGTGGATATCGTATAGCTATGCGTGATTTAGCAATACGTGGTGCAGGTGATATCTTAGGTAGTGAACAAGCTGGATTTGTAGATTCAGTAGGTATTAACTTATATATGCAAATGATTGAAGAAGAAATGAAAAGATTAAAGGGTGAAGAAGTAAAAGAAGATGAAACCAAAGAATCCCTAGTAGATGTAAGTACTCATATATCTGATGAATATACAACTGATGATGAAATTAAAATTGAAATTCACCAAAAGATTAATGAAGTTGATTCAATGGAAAGCTTAAAGAAAGTCAAAGAAGAATTAGAAGACCGTTTTGGTAAAGTAAATGAAACCATGATTATTTATATGTACGAAGAATGGTTTGAAAAACTTGCTAGATCACTAAATATCACAAGAGTAACGCAAACAGAAAGATTTGTAGAAATAGAACTTCCTGAAGAATTATCAAGTAATATTAAAGCAGACAAACTATTCTTAGAAAGTTATAATATTAATCCAAACTTAAAATTTGCTTATCAAAATAAAAGAATTAAAATAACGTTAATGCTAAAACCAAATGATAAGCATTTCCTATATACTTTTGTCCCAGTCTTAGAACTAATCAAAGAAGATTATTTCCCGGGAAATAATTCCAACGAAAAAGCACCAACCAATTGATGCTTTTTTTCATTGTACAATGTAAGGGTCGCTAATTGTTCCTGAACCGGTTATTGTTACATTTGAAACACTACAAAAGATTGCTTTAAAATATGACCTAGATATTATTATTTGTTCTAAAAATAAATCTTCTAAATAAATATCTAATAAATCTTGTATGCGACTTTTAATAGAAAAGATAGTTCCAAGTATTTAAAATAGCTTGGTTCTTTTTTATTTTCGCCACAGATGTCGCAATTCATCGAACTTTGTCGAACGCTTTTTATTGCTTTTTTTAATATCCTCATTCATAATACAGTCTTAGCGTTAGGGACAATGCATGCCTTTGTTCTTTTTCATTTCTATTTTTTACTTCTTTTACCCTTTAGGGGGTTTTTGTTGTAGAAAGTAGGTGAAAAAGCTGAAGGTTCGGCTAAAAGTAATTTTGCCAAGAATAATAAAAATAGCATTGGTCCTTGAAATAACAACCAATGCCAAAAACAAAAACAATAGGCATTAGGTTGTTTCCCTAACGCTTACAATTTAAGTATACCCTAATTTCAATATAAATACAATAGATAATTATTTTAATATTGTTCTAATTTTAAATACAAGATTTAAAACCTCAATATTATTTAGGAAATATTCCAGTGATTAATCTTGTATCTTAATGCTTTTATATTTAGCCATAGCCAAATATTAAGTTTAAAAGGGTATTATTCTAGGCACCTAATGGGCAAGCATTTTATATTATCTAACCAGTTGTTGTTGAGGAACCATTCGAATTCACACGGAACACCCAAGCATTACCATTATTGAAGTTAGACGGAGACATTACTTTAATTTTAGATTAACCAACTTTATTATAAGATTATAACAAAAAAAGTACAACTAACTTTTTATTAATTCATAATCTAAAGGAATAATAGTATCATTTCTAACAAAATTAACAATAAACTCTTCACTTTCTTTCGTTATAAGTATTCCAATTGTTTTATTGTGAAAAGGTTTCTTAATTATTTCATCTACTAAATTCATATAGAATTCTATTTGTGCTTTATCTTCTTTTTTTAAACTCCGAAGTTTTAATTCAACAACAACGTAACAGTTTAATTCAATATTAAATAATAGAATATCAATATAATAATTATGATTATTTTCAATTAATTTATATTGATGACCAACATAAGTAAAGCCATTTCCTAATTGTTTAAAGAAAAAATCCAGATTTGCTAGAATAACTCCAAATCATGTTCATTTCTAACTTCATGACTAATAGGAATAATAATCGGATTTTTCATATTAGTAGTAATTAAATACTTTTTAGAAAGTTCGATTTCTATTTTTTCTGGTTTATCAAGTAATCTTTCATAAGAATTAGCTTTGATTTCTTTAGCAAGCTCTCTTTCTGATAAATTGTTTTTAATACACAAATTAATATAATAATTTCTTTTATTTTCATCTTTAATTGGCAATAATCTTTTATAATGTGTCCAACTTAATGTACGCCGCAGTGCGGCGCATTTTGGAAAACTTAAATAAAATTGTCGAAATTTTCTTAAATTAGTAGCATCATACCCCTTACCATAAGTATCAGTTAATTTGATAGACCATTTCTTAATAAGTTCATTACCATATTTAGCATATTTCTTCCCACCTTGGGCTTCAACAATTAAACGTCCAACATTCCAATAAATTGTTACTAAACTATTTTCTTCTTCTAGCTTTCTAACTCTTTTATTTATTTCATTTTTCTTGATTAAATATTCTATCTCTTGATAATACATTTCTTCTTGCATTAAAAACCCTCCTTTAAAACTTATATAACATAACTTTTAGAATGGGTAAATATATTGAAACTAATATGGGCGCAATTTTTTATATAATTGCCAAAATATCTTAAAATATATGTAAACAAAAAAGAAAGGGTACTCTCTTAAAAAATAAATACAAAATCTTTTTTTGTATATTTTCTCTAATAAAGCCAATATTAATAGTAGAATGGAGTTGTAAAATTTGAAGTCTACCGGAGTAGTAAGAAGAATTGATGAATTAGGACGAATTGTAATTCCCAAAGAAATAAGAAGAAATTTAGGAATAAGAGATGGAGAAAATATTGAAATATTCACCGAAAATGATAGTATTATCCTAAAAAAATATTATCGAATGGCTACTAGTAGTGATTTAGCCCAAAATTTATGTGAATTAATATATAATAATTTTAATTGTAAAATGATCGTTACAGACAGAGAAAAAATAATTGCCTATGCTGGATTAAGCAGTGATATAAAAGGACATTTATTAAGTAGCGAATATATAAAAATGATAGAAGAAAGAGAAATTAAAACAAAAGAAAACACATGCCTAACCATCGGCGAATACACATTAAATGGTAATTTTATTTATATTCCCATAATATCTTTGAATGATAGTATTGGTCTAATTATCATGTATAATGAATCTCCTTTAAAAGATGAATTAATTATAGGAAAATTAGTAGCCAGTATATTTTCTCAAAAATTAGATATTTAATTTAAACT